>NZ_CAUJNZ010000057.1:0-154 GCF_963392925.1 Neisseria polysaccharea | reverse complement strand
CGGCAGCTTTATTTTGAGGCGCAAAGGTCTTCGATGCACAAGATGCGGCAGAATTGGCAGGTCAATATGGGCGTGCGCAGTATGTTCTGATGCGCGGATGCGCCTGAAAACAATCCGGAACGGTCAGACGCGTTCCGGATTGTTTTTTGTCGGG
>NZ_CAUJNZ010000056.1:0-158 GCF_963392925.1 Neisseria polysaccharea | reverse complement strand
GTCGTCAAGCGGTTAAGACACTGGATTTTGATTCCAGCATGCGAAGGTTCGAATCCTTCCTCCCCAGCCAAGCCAAACAAGTTGGGGAGTCGTCAAGCGGTTAAGACACTGGATTTTGATTCCAGCATGCGAAGGTTCGAATCCTTCCTCCCCAGCCA
>NZ_CAUJNZ010000055.1:0-160 GCF_963392925.1 Neisseria polysaccharea | reverse complement strand
AGGTCTAGATTCCCGCCTGCGCGGGAATGACGAATCCATCCGCACGGAAACCTGCACCGCGTCATTCCTACGAACCTACATCCCGTCATTCCCACGAAAGTGGGAATCCAGAACGTAAAATCTGAAGAAACCGTTTTATCCGATAAGTTTCCGCACCGAC
>NZ_CAUJNZ010000054.1:0-161 GCF_963392925.1 Neisseria polysaccharea | reverse complement strand
TGCCCGCAGCTAAAAAATAGGGGAACCTGTAAGGGAAGGGGCATCGGCCGCCGCCGGTGCTTTTTTGTTTTTGGCTGTGTTTTAATGTAGTGAGACCTTTGCAAAATTCCTTTTCCCCCAACAACCGAAACCCCAACACAGGTTTTCGGCTGTTTTCGTTT
>NZ_CAUJNZ010000053.1:0-169 GCF_963392925.1 Neisseria polysaccharea | reverse complement strand
TAGCTCAGTTGGTAGAGCGCAACCTTGCCAAGGTTGAGGTCGCGAGTTCGAGACTCGTTTCCCGCTCCAAGTTTTATTTCAAACATATCAACGCGGGAATAGCTCAGTTGGTAGAGCGCAACCTTGCCAAGGTTGAGGTCGCGAGTTCGAGACTCGTTTCCCGCTCCAA
>NZ_CAUJNZ010000052.1:0-175 GCF_963392925.1 Neisseria polysaccharea | reverse complement strand
TCTTCAAGCGTATAGTTCGGTTCTTCGCCACTGACGAAGCGGCGGTGATAAAGCAGTTCAAACGCTCTTTAACAAACAGATTACCGATAAGTGTGAGTGCCTTGGGCCTCACACTGTTTGAAAGACAGACAAGATAATGTTTTGAACATTGTCCTGTCGGTTTCTTTGAAGCAGA
>NZ_CAUJNZ010000051.1:0-183 GCF_963392925.1 Neisseria polysaccharea | reverse complement strand
ATGTAGGTTCGTGGGAATGACGGGATGCAGGTTCGTGGGAATGACACGGTGCAGGTTTCCGTACGGATGAATTCGTCATTCCCGCGCAGGCGGGAATCTAGGTCTGTCGGTGCGGAAACTTATCGGATAAAACGGTTTCTTGAGATTTTGCGTCCTGGATTCCCACTTTCGTGGGAATGACGG
>NZ_CAUJNZ010000050.1:0-188 GCF_963392925.1 Neisseria polysaccharea | reverse complement strand
ACTTGGCGCGGCGGACGGGGCTCGAACCCGCGACCCCCGGCGTGACAGGCCGGTACTCTAACCAACTGAGCTACCACCGCGCATCCATTGTTTGCAACAATGAAAGGAAACTTGGTGGGTGATGACGGAGTCGAACCGCCGACATTCTGCTTGTAAGGCAGACGCTCTACCAACTGAGCTAATCACCC
>NZ_CAUJNZ010000049.1:0-190 GCF_963392925.1 Neisseria polysaccharea | reverse complement strand
CGTCATTCCCGCGAAGGCGGGAATCTAGAAACGAAAAACTACAGGGATTTATCCGAAACAACAAACCCTCTCCGCCGTCATTCCCGCGAAAGCGGGAATCTAGAAATTTAACGTTGCGGTGATTTATCGGAAATGACTGAAACTCAACGAACCGGATTCCCACTTTCGCGGGAATGACGAAGTGGAAGTT
>NZ_CAUJNZ010000048.1:0-195 GCF_963392925.1 Neisseria polysaccharea | reverse complement strand
CTCTCTAAACCCTTACCCGACTCAACTTTCGCCGAAACCGTATAGGTGTTAGTCGCTTCATTATGAGAAACGTCAGCACCATTACCTGCGGCAACTTTCACTTTCGCTGCATTAATCGCCGCCGCTACTTCACCTGCTTTCGCTAACTTGTCTTTATCTGCATCTTCAACACTTGCTTCATTCCCTGCCGTAATC
>NZ_CAUJNZ010000047.1:0-201 GCF_963392925.1 Neisseria polysaccharea | reverse complement strand
CGTCATTCCCGCGCAGGCGGGAATCTAGACATTCAATGCTAAGGCAATTTATCGGAAATGACTGAAACTCAAAAAACTGGATTCCCACTTTCGTGGGAATGACGGGATGCAGGTTTCCGTATGGATGGATTCGTCATTCCCGCGCAGGCGGGAATCTAGACATTCAATGCTAAGGCAATTTATCGGAAATGACTGAAACTC
>NZ_CAUJNZ010000046.1:0-212 GCF_963392925.1 Neisseria polysaccharea | reverse complement strand
GCCATCGTTCACGAGCCTACCGCCTACCATTACGACGCTGACGCATATTCATGCACCGCCCGCCGTCTGGGGATTTACCCCACACGCGCCGCCGCCGTTTCCGCCTGTCTGTCCTTTATCGCCGCCATTGCGGGCGACGACTTCAAAGCATGGGCAAGCTATCAAGTAGTCCCCGCTGTCTGACCCTTTAAAACCCATCAAAACCTAAACCG
>NZ_CAUJNZ010000045.1:0-223 GCF_963392925.1 Neisseria polysaccharea | reverse complement strand
ATGGAAATTTGAACTTTTATCTCACTGTTGTTAAAACGCCATTCGCACTCCTTTAAATACAGCCCAAAAATGCTCTTTGGGAATGCCGTTAAACTTGCGTAAATGACGTTTTGCCCGGTTCCAAAAGTTCTCAATTCCATTGATATGGTTTTGTCGTTCAGTAAAATGTGTGCTGTGATTGATACGAAAACGAAGTTTCAGCGAAGCTAAAATGGCTAAATTC
>NZ_CAUJNZ010000044.1:0-236 GCF_963392925.1 Neisseria polysaccharea | reverse complement strand
GCTACGCCCGGGCAGCCTATTTTGGTTTGCTCAAAGTGAGTGCGCAAAGTCATCTGAAGGCGATGTGTTTGAACCTGTTGAAAGCCGCCAACAGGCTAAGTGCGCCCGCTGCCGCCTAAAAGGCGGCCGGATGCCTGATTATCAGGTATCCGGGGAGGATTAAGGGGGTATTGGGGTAGAATTAGTGGATATTTGAAACGAAAACAGCCGAAAACCTGTGTTGGGGTTTCGGTTGT
>NZ_CAUJNZ010000043.1:0-294 GCF_963392925.1 Neisseria polysaccharea | reverse complement strand
CCCCAACGCGGCAGGAATCTATCGGAAATAACCGAAACCGGACGAACCTAGATTCCCGCTTTCGCGGGAATGACGGCGGAGAGGTGCTGTTTTTCCGATAAATTTCTATGGGGGAATATTAAATTTCCGATAAATCCCTACAATATTTAAATTCGTCATTCCCACAAAAACAGAAAAACAGAAACCTAAAGTCCCGTCATTCCCGCGCAGGCGGGAATCCAGAACCCCAACGCGGCAGGAATCTATCGGAAATAACCGAAACCGGACGAACCTAGATTCCCGCTTTCGCGGGAA
>NZ_CAUJNZ010000042.1:0-305 GCF_963392925.1 Neisseria polysaccharea | reverse complement strand
GTTTTCCGCGTTTGGTTTCCGCTTGATAAATAATCCATTGCCGCCTACAAATGCCGCCTGTTTTTCAGACGGCATTTTTTACGCCTTGCCGCTGCGTTTGCGGTCGTTCAATTCGTCCAGCGCGTCATAGCCCGCCGTGCCGCTTATCCAGTATCGGACGGCTATTCCGCCGCTTTGGGCGCGTTTTGCCAGGCTTAATGCCGCCGTTTCCCCTACGGGGCGCGGTGCGTCGTGGTCTGCGATAACGGCAAGCTCTTTAATGCCGTCTGAAAGCTCCAGCCGCTTCATGCCGTTTGCGCTTAGGG
>NZ_CAUJNZ010000041.1:0-324 GCF_963392925.1 Neisseria polysaccharea | reverse complement strand
CCTTACCATTTCGCTTCAAAAGACCGAATACGGCGACTTTACCGGCAGCACCGCGACCGCGTTTACCTTTGCGTTGTCCGCCAAAATAACTTTCATCTGCTTCTACTTCGCCATCAAACATTTCCAAATGTGGACTGTTTTGATAAATAAGTAATCGTAAACGATGAAAATAATAGGCTGCGGTATTTTTATTAACGCCTACTAACTCTGCTGCTGTTCTTGCAGTTACACCTGCGACAAATAGCTCAATGAGTTTATTTTGTTTATACTGGCTTAGACGAGTTTTTCTCATAGGGATAATTCTAACTTAATTTGAATTTCCCT
>NZ_CAUJNZ010000040.1:0-385 GCF_963392925.1 Neisseria polysaccharea | reverse complement strand
AAACCCCTTGACAAATTCGATTAACCGATATTTGAGAGGGGTCTAAAATGTCATTCCAGCAGGAACTTCAAATAAACCAGACGGCAGACGCGAAGCGTCCGCCGCTTCCTTGTCTAAATAGTAACAACTGCATTGACACAGAAAACCCTAATCAAAACAACACCAAACAAACCCCCGTTTTTTACGAAAAATTCGCCAAAACAGACCAAAACCTGAAAGAGTTTTCTACCTCGTACAAAAAATCTTCACATGCCTTAGAGCTGAACGTAAAACAGTTCATTGAAACGTTTGGAATCGAAAAGTGCGGATTCCTTACACTCACTTTCGCCGACGACGTGCAAGACGTTAAAGAGGCGAGCCGCCGCTTTCACAGCCTCCGTACAAA
>NZ_CAUJNZ010000039.1:0-402 GCF_963392925.1 Neisseria polysaccharea | reverse complement strand
ATCAAAGCCGCCGCGCGTTACCGCTGGCAGGAGATACACGCCGCCATCGGCATAGACCCGCGATACCTGAAAAACAAACACCAGCCTTGCCCCGCTTGCGGCGGCGAAGACCGCTTCAGATACGACGACAAGGACGGCAAAGGCACATTCATTTGCACCCATTGGGAGAACGGCGCAGGCGACGGTTTCGGCTTGGTTATGCACTTTCTAGGCTGCGATTTTCAGACGGCATTAAAGCAGGTTTCAGGCATTTTAGGCATGGACAATGCAACCCCCTTACCGATACCGACAACGCGCCCACAGCCTCAACCACGCCCCGAAAAAGACCATATCGGCAAACTTGCCGCATTGTGGGACGAAGCAGAGCCGTTAACGCCCGATTGCCCCGTTGTCCAGTATTGG
>NZ_CAUJNZ010000038.1:0-835 GCF_963392925.1 Neisseria polysaccharea | reverse complement strand
CATGGCTAAGGAAAAATTCGAACGTAGCAAACCGCACGTAAACGTTGGCACCATCGGTCACGTTGACCATGGTAAAACCACTCTGACTGCTGCTTTGACTACTATTTTGGCTAAAAAATTCGGCGGTGCTGCAAAAGCTTACGACCAAATCGACAACGCACCCGAAGAAAAAGCACGCGGTATTACCATTAACACCTCGCACGTAGAATACGAAACCGAAACCCGCCACTACGCACACGTAGACTGCCCGGGTCACGCCGACTACGTTAAAAACATGATTACCGGCGCCGCACAAATGGACGGCGCAATCCTGGTATGTTCCGCAGCCGACGGCCCTATGCCGCAAACCCGCGAACACATCTTGCTGGCCCGCCAAGTAGGCGTACCTTACATCATCGTGTTCATGAACAAATGCGACATGGTTGACGATGCCGAGCTGTTGGAACTGGTTGAAATGGAAATCCGCGACCTGCTGTCCAGCTACGACTTCCCCGGCGACGACTGCCCGATCGTACAAGGTTCCGCACTGAAAGCCTTGGAAGGCGATGCCGCTTACGAAGAAAAAATCTTCGAACTGGCTGCCGCATTGGACAGCTACATCCCGACTCCCGAGCGTGCCGTAGACAAACCGTTCCTGCTGCCTATCGAAGACGTGTTCTCCATCTCCGGTCGCGGTACCGTAGTAACCGGCCGTGTAGAGCGCGGTGTCATCCACGTTGGCGACGAGATTGAAATCGTCGGTCTGAAAGAAACCCAAAAAACCACCTGTACCGGCGTTGAAATGTTCCGCAAACTGCTGGACGAAGGTCAGGCAGGCGACAACGTAGGCGTATTG
>NZ_CAUJNZ010000037.1:0-989 GCF_963392925.1 Neisseria polysaccharea | reverse complement strand
TTCTTGGGGGGGGGGGGGGCAAGCCTTCGGAAGGCTATGGATAAAAAAATATCCTGTTTTGTTCACTAAAAAATGCCGTCTGAAGATTCTTGAGGCACAAAATAAGCCGATTTCACCGGCCGCACTGTTTTTTGATTTTGTTGTTTTATCTTGAATCTGTTTGCCGCCGCATATTTTCAGACGGCATAACATAAAAAATCCCCAAGCATTGATTGCTTGGGGATTTTCGACAGTCCGAATTATTGGACTTTGATTTCTACATCAACACCGGCCGGCAAATCCAGCTTCATCAGCGCATCGGTAGTTTTGTCGGTCCAATCCACGATGTCCATCAGGCGCAAGTGGGTGCGGATTTCCAATTGTTCACGGGAAGTTTTGTTCACGTGCGGAGAACGCAAAATGTTGAAACGCTCGATTTTGGTCGGCAACGGAATCGGACCTTTTACAACGGCACCGGTACGTTTTGCAGTTTCAACGATTTCTTGTGCAGAACGGTCAATCAGGGCGTAATCATAAGCTTTCAGGCGGATACGGATTTTTTGGTTTGCCATTTATCAATATCCTTCAATTAAGCGATAACAGAAGAAACCACGCCGGCACCCACGGTACGGCCGCCTTCGCGAATCGCAAAGCGCAGGCCTTCTTCCATAGCGATAGGCGCAATCAGTTCCACGGTAATGGTTACGTTTTCACCCGGCATTACCATTTCCACACCTTCTTCCAAAGTAACCGCACCGGTTACGTCGGTGGTACGGAAGTAGAATTGGGGGCGGTAGTTGGCGAAGAACGGGGTATGGCGGCCGCCCTCTTCTTTGCTCAGTACGTACACTTCTGCTTTGAACTTGGTGTGCGGAGTGATGGTGCCGGGTTTGGCCAATACCTGACCGCGCTCTACGTCTTCACGCTTAGTACCGCGCAACAATACGCCTACGTTGTCGCCTGCCTGACCTTCGTCCAGCAGTTTGCGGAACATTTCAACGCCGGTACAG
>NZ_CAUJNZ010000036.1:0-1022 GCF_963392925.1 Neisseria polysaccharea | reverse complement strand
AAACACATCGCCTTCAGATGACTTTGCGCACTCACTTTGAGCAAACCAAAATAGGCTGCCCGGGCGTAGCGGAATTTACGGTGCAGCGTACCGAAGCTTTGTTCGACTACATAACGGGTTTTCGACAAATACCGGTTACGCTTCGTTTGATTTTCCGTCAGCGGACGGTTGCGGTGGGCTTTGCGCATAATGCCGTCCGGTAACCGATGCTCTTTCAGATGTTGCCGGTTTTCCGCACTGTCATAGCCTTTGTCGGCATAGACGGCCGTACCTTCGGGCAGTCCTTCCAACAAAGGCGACAGGTGGTTGCACTCATGGGTATTGGCGGGGGTAATGTGCAGTTTCCCGATATAGCCTTCCTCATCGGTGCGGGTATGTTGTTTGTAACCGATTTTGTAGAGGCCGTTTTTCTTTGTCCAGCGGGCATCGCTGTCTTTACTCGGAGTGGTTTGGCCGCTGACTTGTCCTTTGTTATCGACTTCTATAGCCTGACGCTGTTTGCTGCCGGCAGTCTGAATAATGGTGGCGTCAACGACGGCAGCGGATGCTTTCTCTATTTTTAAACCTTTTTCGGTCAGTTGGCAGTTAATCAGTTTGAGCAGTTCGGACAGGGTATTGTCTTGCGCCAGCCAGTTGCGGTAGCGGCATAAGGTGCTGTAATCGGGGATGCTCAGTTCGTCGAAACGGCAAAACAGGTTGAAATCGATGCGGGTGATGAGGCTGTGTTCAAGTTCGGGATCGGAGAGGCTGTGCCATTGTCCGGGCAGGACGGCTTTGAACATGGACAACAGGGGATAGGCGGGACGGCCGCGGTGGTCTCTAAGGTAACGGGTTCTTTGACGGTTCAGGTACTGTTCGATCGGCTGCCAATCAATCACCTGATCCAACTTCAATAGTGGGAGGCGGTCGATGTGTTTGGCAATCATGGCTTGCGCGGTTTGCCGGAAGAAGGTGCTCATGAGAAATCCCCTAAATGTCTTGGTGGGAATTTAGGGGATTTTGGGGAATTTTGCAAAGGTCTC
>NZ_CAUJNZ010000035.1:0-1319 GCF_963392925.1 Neisseria polysaccharea | reverse complement strand
GGGGGGGGGTAAAATTGATCCTAGTAAACCTGTGGGGTATAACAAACCACGAAATCCAGAAAATCTAATTGTTCCACCAGGAGAGGATGTAGATGCATCTCATTTGAGTGGGTTGGGATTTGGTCTTGCTGTTGTTAATGAAGAAGGAAAAAAGAAAGCCCCACAACCTAATTACCAGGACACAGACGATATGAATGGTAGTGTCACTATCTCTGTTGAGCCTGCAAAGGACGGTTCTGTACTTCCTCCTGAAAAAGAAACCAGTTATCTTTATCTTCAAGAGGGTGGTGGGATCGAAATTGAGCAAAATGGTCGTTTAGCTAAATTCAAAGTAAAGCACGGCGATGGATTAACAATTGGAAATGATAACAAACTCGTTCCCGATACCATTAATCTTGAAGTTACTGACGGCAAAGTAACCGCCCCTAGCGAAGCGGACAAGAAAAAATTAGTTAATGCCGGTGGTTTAGAAAGTGCTTTAAATGAATTAGGTTGGAGACTTAAAGCTGGCACTACTACCTCAACCGTAAAAAGCGGCGAAGAAGTAGAATTTAAAGGCGAGGGCGGTGTTACCGTAACTACCACAACTAGTGCTGATGGTAAACACGTAGTTACTATTAAAGCTGGGCAACCACAAGGCGGTGCAGCTGCGGGTGGTAGCACCCCTGTTACTGCAGGAAATGGAATTTCAGTTTCTGCGGATAATAAGGTTTCTGTTAATGCGAAAACTGGCGGTGGTATTACTGTAGGTGCTGATGGCGTATCTGTTAATGCGAAAGACAAAGGTGGTCTTACTGTCGGTACAGATGGTGTCTCTGTGAATACGGATGGTACGACCATTGCGGTAGATGCAGCGACAGGTAATGTGAAAGCGGTAACGGGTACGATTACGGCAGGGAATGAAGCAAGTGTTGAAGATGCAGATAAAGACAAGTTAGCGAAAGCAGGTGAAGTAGCGGCGGCGATTAATGCAGCGAAAGTGAAAGTTGCCGCAGGTAATGGTGCTGACGTTTCTCATAATGAAGCGACTAACACCTATACGGTTTCGGCGAAAGTTGAGTCGGGTAAGGGTTTAGAGAGCGGTGCTGCAGGGTTGTCAGTAAAAGCTGGAGACGGGGTTACAGTTAATGATAAGGGTGTATCTGTTCATGCGAAAACTGGCGGTGGTATTACCGTAGGTGCTGATGGTGTCTCTGTAGATACTGATGGTACGACAATAGAAGTTGGCACAGATGGTAAGGTGGCAGCGAAAGTAGCATCTGATAAAGGTTTAGAAAAGACTGCTGATGGTTTAGCGATTAAATCTAAAGCCAATGGTG
>NZ_CAUJNZ010000034.1:0-1331 GCF_963392925.1 Neisseria polysaccharea | reverse complement strand
AAAGTAGCATCTGATAAAGGTTTAGAAAAGACTGCTGATGGTTTAGCGATTAAATCTAAAGCCAATGGTGGTATCAAAGTGGATGGAGAGGGTATCTCTGTAAATACGAAAGCCAACGGTGGTATTACCGTAGGTGCTGATGGCGTATCAGTACAAAATGGAAATGGTATTACTGTAGATGCAAATGGTGTATCTGTTAATGCGAAAACTGACGGTGGTATTACTGTAGGTGCTGATGGTATATCTGTTAATGCGAAAGACAAAGGTGGTCTTACTGTAGATGCAAATGGTGTATCGGTAGTAACTGATGGAAAGACAATCAATGTTGCAGATGGCAAGGTATCAGCGGTAACGGGTGCGATTGAAAACGACGCTGGCAGTGCGAAAGCGAAAGCTGGTGATGGAGATAAACTCATCACGGTAGCTAATGTAGCGGCGGCGATTAATGCGGCGAAGACAGTCGTAACGAACGCAGACAATACAACGGAAGTTAAGCTTGATACAGATGGCAAGACATACAAAGTTGCAGCGAAAGTTGCAGACGGCAAAGGTTTAGAGAAAACCACTAATGGTTTAGCGGTGAAACAGGGTTCTGGTATTACCGTAGATGCGAGTGGTGTATCTGTTAATGCGAAAACTGACGGTGGTATCAAAGTTGATGCAAATGGTGTGTCTGTTAATGCGAAAACCAACGGTGGTTTGACTGTTAATGGGGATGGTGTTTCTGTAAATACCGATGGTACAACGATTAAACTGGATGATACGGGCAACGTGTCAGCGGTAACGGGTACGTTTAGTAAAGATGACAAAACAGGTGATACCGTTGCTGCGAATGGAGATGGTAATAAACTTGCGACAGTAAGCAGTGTAGCTAAAGCGATTAACGATGCGAAAGTGAAAGTTGTCGCAGGTAATGGTGCTGACGTTTCTCACGATAAAGCGACTAACACCTATACGGTTTCAGCGAAAATTGACGAAAACAAAGGTTTAGAGAATAAAACCGAAGGTTTGTCAGTAAAAGCTGGAGATGGAGTTACAGTTGATAATAAGGGTGTCTCTGTTAAAGCGAAAACTGACGGTGGTATTACTGTAGGTACTGAGGGTGTTTCTGTTAATGCGAACACTAATGGTGGTATCAAAGTTGATGCAAATGGTGTCTCTGTTAAAGCGAAAGACAAAGGTGGTCTTACTGTCGGTACAGATGGTGTCTCTGTAGATACTGATGGTACGACAATAGAAGTTGGCACAGATGGTAAGGTGGCAGCAAAAGTAGCATCTGATAAAGGTTTAGAAAAGACTGCTGATGGTTTAGCGATTAAATCTAAAGCCAA
>NZ_CAUJNZ010000033.1:0-1333 GCF_963392925.1 Neisseria polysaccharea | reverse complement strand
GTGGGGGGGGGGGGGGGGGGCAAGTATTTTTTTGTATACTTGAGTTATTTGTTGTAAATAATATTGTATCGGGAGTTTGGGGGAAGAAAGTTAAGGCCGTCTGAAAACATTTTCAGACGGCCCACCCGCATTTAAATCCTTATCCGGGCTTACCGTCCAAGCACGGTGGGATGTAACGCTATGCATATAGCGAAGCGGTGAACAACACGCCCAAAGAGCTCAGACTGTGCAGGTAGGAGGTCGGATGCACGGCCAACATGACTACGGTCAGTGTACGGAAAAACAATGCAAAAACCATCAGGTAGAAGGCGTTAGGTATCAGTTTCAGCGTGGGGTAGAGCTGGCGGCATTAAAGAAAGATGCTGTCTGATTTTTTCAGACGGCATTATAAAATCTGTTTAACCTTTCAGATTAGAAGCACCCTATTCGACTTATCCGAATCGGATAATATATTTAGAACGGAAGGGGCAGAAACCTATAGGTAATATCAGAGGAAAAACAAAACCATCCCCTAAAAAAGCGTTGTCTTTCCATTTATCAAAAAACTCTGTCAATCAATGAAATAAACCCAAACGACCCACCGATTGGGTTTATTCTTTTATCCGGAAACAATCCAGATACGGATTACGGATCATAACTATAGGCTTAATATTACACGATTCTCATTCCCTCAAGGCGGAAACCCGCACAAATACTGAAACACTATCGATTGATTTGTAAACAAGCCTACTTAAGTAACTTGCAGTCCTTATCATTTCCTTTAAAATAATCCAGTCCGTCATTACACGAACTGGCGGACTTCTTGCAAATAAAGGTTACTAGATTTTCATTCATCTTAATAATAAAAGGATTTTTATCTTTATCTATGGCTACCGCCTTCAACATAAATTTACTGTCTAAAGCCCCGCGCGCGATTCCATTCAAACGGATACAAAAACCTTCTGCCTCTTTAATCGGCAAACTTGGCCATTTGGTAGATGTTTGTTTAAACCTCCCATTCTGCAGATAAAACTTTTCCATAAAATGTGCATTTTCTAACAAGGCTGCCCGCACTGCATTTATCTTTGCTTTCTCAACATAATTGCGATAGCTCGGATAAACAATTAAAGCAAGTACAGACAATATCAAGACCGCTGATATTAATTCAACCAGCGTAAACCCCCGATTATCAGTCATTACTTTACTTCCAATAAGAACAGATTATTCAACATATTTCTTTGAACAGACTTACTATCCCATTCAGCAGTATGCATATTTCCCACTCTATTTTTTAGCTGCGGGCAGCACCGGTTTTGCCGGGGCTTTGGGCGCGGGCGCGCCGACCGAAGCCTGA
>NZ_CAUJNZ010000032.1:0-1686 GCF_963392925.1 Neisseria polysaccharea | reverse complement strand
TTCCCTATTGACTGGGTGCGCTTAGAGCTTCAGTGCCGCCCATCAAAGGGGGTTCAGCGAGAGGTGTCGGCTTCCCTGCCGTTAGAGGAATTTTGGGGCTTCTCAGCGTTCTCCCTGGAGGTTGCCGATAAGGTCGCAGGAATGAACGTGCCAAGAGTTAAGCCGACGAAGTACACGAAGAACGCAGATGATGCCGTTCTCGACTTCATGGTGAAACAGTACGGGAACGTCCTGATGAGGAAGTTCAAGAGTACGGGAAGTTGGGAAGCCGTGGGCGCATTTCTCGGAGAGATTTATCAGGGTCAGCGGAAATTTGCTGCAAAATAGACATTTTGCAGCAAAATTTATGGGGGTGTGATATGCTTGAACACGAGCAGGGGCTTCATGTCCTGAAAACAAGCAACGGCGCGGCTGTGAACTTGGTTGTCGGTAATAAGACATTCCGTCTTGCGGAATTTGAAAACGCCGATGATGCCGTCTCTTTCGCGCTATCGATTAAACGAAACAACCCTGACTGCCCTGTTAAAGTGCTTTGGGATTGATTTCCGCCTCAAGCGGGAATCAAGCACGAAGCGCAATGGGGGGCGTTGGGGGAACTCCCCCAAGAGCGTTCACGATGAGGAAATTTATAAATAAGCGTGTATCCGTTGGCTTTAGCGAAGAAGAATACCGTGTTTTGCGCGAACTGAGCGAGCAGAACGGGCAGCCGATGGCGAAGATAGTATCTGAGCTAGTTTCTACCGTTATTCCGATTCTGAAGCGAATGACGGATAACCTGAAGGCTGTAAATGACGCGCCGGATGCCGTTAGGGAGGGTTTGAGAAATTCTGCCGATTCCGCTTTGTCGGAAATGGAAAAGCTGGCGGAGGCTGCTTTTAAAATTCAAGATGAATTTTCTGAAGAACTGGAAAAATCAGCGACGCGCGGAGGCGATTTTATCGGCACGCGCGGCGGCGATTTTTCCAGTTTTTTTGAAAAAATCGAAAGTGAGAAGCCAGCCGATAGAGCTTCAGAAACTGCGAAGCCGACCCCCCTTACTAACAGGGGGGTCAAGTCCAGCAATTTAGGGGGGTTAGCCGATGCAATGTGACTGGTATCAGGCGACAATTAACGATAATATTCAAAACGTTATAGGCATTCTCTCTAATAATCTGGGCGGAAACCTTAAAATTGCCCAGTCGGGCATGATGGGATACCGAAAAAGGGCGTTTTTGGACGATGAGAACGGTAGCACATTGTCAACAATCTTATGGGACGGAAGGACGGAAAGTCAGCAGCTTCCCCATGCCTTTGCGACTAGCGAAAATGCGCCCGATTTTATGAATCTTGTCCGCGATTCGTGGCGTGATTCGCATAGAGTTACGCGAATTGACGTTTGCGAAGATTTGCAGGGGTCGGGTCTGTTTGAAGAGATGTCCGCCAAGCTCCAAGAGATAGCGAAGGGCAAGCGCGTTAAAACCAGCGTCGCAGGCGATTGGTTGACGCCTGATAGCCCTGACGGTAGAACGCTGTACGTTGGCTCTCCATCGTCTCCCTGTCGCGTTCGTCTCTATGAGAAGGGCAAGGAGGTCGCTAAGAAAGCGTTTCACTCCAGAGGGTGGGGAACGCCCGAAGGCTTCCCTATTGACTGGGTGCGCTTAGAGCTTCAGTGCCGCCCATCAAAGGGGGTTCAGCGAGAGGTGTCGG
>NZ_CAUJNZ010000031.1:0-2964 GCF_963392925.1 Neisseria polysaccharea | reverse complement strand
CGGCAAACTTGCCGCATTGTGGGACGAAGCAGAGCCGTTAACGCCCGATTGCCCCGTTGTCCAGTATTGGGAATCACGCGGCTTAAACGCGGCATACCTTCCCGAAAACATCCGCCATCACGCAGGCATGGAATATTGGACGCAGGGGGAGGACGGCA
The DNA here is from genome assembly GCF_963392925.1 of Neisseria polysaccharea. NCBI lineage: Bacteria > Pseudomonadati > Pseudomonadota > Betaproteobacteria > Neisseriales > Neisseriaceae > Neisseria > Neisseria polysaccharea. The sequence continues at coordinate 2,806 of NZ_CAUJNZ010000031.1, read as the reverse complement.
AACCGCTGTTCATCGGACGTTTCCACGCGGCAATAGCGGCTTCCACACGCGGCAGCACTGTTTGCGGTTTGCACATTACCTATCTGGAAGCACAACGGGGCGGCGGCTTTGCCAAAGCGCGGATTAAGCACCCCAAAACGGGCGAAGATTTGCCCGCCAAGAAAATGCGAAGCCGCAAACAGGGCGCGATGACGGGCGGGGCGGTTTACCTGTTCCCCGTTCCTGAAAACGGGCGGCTGATGGTAGCGGAGGGCATAGAGACCGCCTTAGCCGCGCGTGAACTGTTCAACGCCCATGATTGGGGCTTATGCGCCGCCCTAAGCGCAAACGGCATGAAGCGGCTGGAGCTTTCAGACGGCATTAAAGAGCTTGCCGTTATCGCAGACCACGACGCACCGCGCCCCGTAGGGGAAACGGCGGCATTAAGCCTGGCAAAACGCGCCCAAAGCGGCGGAATAGCCGTCCGATACTGGATAAGCGGCACGGCGGGCTATGACGCGCTGGACGAATTGAACGACCGCAAACGCAGCGGCAAGGCGTAAAAAATGCCGTCTGAAAAACAGGCGGCATTTGTAGGCGGCAATGGATTATTTATCAAGCGGAAACCAAACGCGGAAAACCGCGAAAGGCAACCAAACCCATACAGGAGATTTTAACACTATGTGTAAAGAAGTAAAGCCGAAGTTCACAGAAGAAACCGCCCCATTGGGCGATATGTCGGAATTTGCCGCGCCGTTTGCACAGCCGCGCTACGACGTGGACGGCGCGGGCGTATGGTATATCGGCGTTAAGACCGACAGGGAGGGCAACACGCAGGAAGCCACGCCGGTAAAACTGTCATCCCCCATCGACATCATAGGCAGGGGCACGGACAACGACGGCGCATATTACCGCGTAATACGCTGGCAGGACGCTAACACACGGCGAACCAAAACCGCCGCCATCCCCAAAGGCGAAATCGTAACAGGGCAGTGCTGGGCAAGATTGGGGCAGTACGGTATAGACATCCTATCAGGCAAGGTTAAGCGTGAACGGCTTTCCGACTATTTGCAGACACAGGGCGGCGGCGATATTTACACCATTACCGACCGCGCAGGCTGGCACAAAGACACCTACATCATGCCTAGCGGGGAAACCATCACGGCGACCGACGAAGGCCCCGCCATTATCTATAACGGAGACACCAGCCAAGCAAAGGCATATCAGCCAAACGGAGAGCTTACCGACTGGCAACAAAACATAGCCCGATACGCGGCAGGGAATAGCCGTCTATGCCTTGCTTTAGGGGCTTCATTTGCCGCCCCGTTACTTTCCCTGTTAAACGAAGAATCGGGGGGCTTCCACCTAATGGGCGATTCTTCAGACGGTAAAACCACAGCCGCAAAAGTAGCCTTGAGCGTATGGGGCAGACCATCAGGCAGCCTGTTGTCTTGGAGCGGTACAAAAATAGGCTTTTCCAACACAGCCGCCGCCCGCAATGATGGCTTGCTGGTGTTGGACGAAATAGGACAGGCAAGCCCGCACGTTATCGGCGATACTGTTTATAGCGTTATGAACGGTATCAACAAAGTGCAAGGCGCAAAACAAGGCGGAAACCGCGCCTTGACCCGCTGGAAAGTGATGATGTTTTCCACCGACGAAAAGACCCCCGATTCCATCCTGAAACACCACAAAGGCGATTGGAACGCAGGACAAGCAGCCCGCCTGCCCAGTATCAGAGCCGCCGCGCAATACGGCATTTATGACACATTGCACGGATTTGAAGATGGCGCATTGTTGAGTGAGCATATCGCCCAATCCGCCGAAAAATATCACGGCGTAGCCGGCAGGCTATTTATCCGACAGCTTTCAGACGACCTAGAGCAAGCCAAACGGCAGGCAACAGAGCGCATAGCCGCATTTATGGCAACCATTCCCGAATTATCAGGACAAGCGCGAAGAGTAGCGAAACGCTTTGCTATCGCCGCCGCCGCTTTGGAACTTGCCGCCCCTGTTACTGGTTTGCCCGTAGGCGTAGGCATGGCAGGCGTGAAACAATGCTTTGACGAATGGCTGGAAGCCAACGGAGCAGGAAAACACGAAGACCGCCGAATCATTGAGCAGGCAGAAGATTTTATCGCCCAGTACGCATTAGGCACGCGGTTTATGGAATGGAGCGATAAAAGCACCAATAGAGACCATGCAGGATATAGGAAACAGGAGGGGGAGAAATTGGAATTATGGGTAATCCGCCGTGTCTTTGCCGATGAAATCGCCCAAAGTTTCGATGAATCAAAAGCCTGCCGTGTATTGGCAGATAATGGATTGTTAAAATATAACTACAAAAATAGAGGCTATTAACACCAGAGGAAAGGTAACGGCTGGTTTCATGTGCTGACCCCCGATATGGAACTGGACGACTGACCGTTTGCATGGGGTTAGTTCCAAAATACTAACCAAGCCCGCCATGATCGATACAGGCGGGCTTTTTTTACGTCCAAACATCAAGCAGACCAACCAAGAAAGCATAAAATCGACAGGAAGCCCCTAAATCTCAAAAATTAGAGCCATTCACACCCTACCCTATCCTACCCCACCTACCCAAAAGCAAAACGCGCTTACAGCGCAATTACGCCCTATTTCCGCCATGACCAACAAAGACAGGCGAGGGATAAATAATTTCAAGACCAATACGCGCGCGCGTAAATAAAACCCTTATATATTGCACCCCAGTTAAGGGAGTGTAAAAACTGATTGAAACCCCTTGACAAATTCGATTAACCGATATTTGAGAGGGGTCTAAAATGTCATTCCAGCAGGAACTTCA
>NZ_CAUJNZ010000030.1:0-3218 GCF_963392925.1 Neisseria polysaccharea | reverse complement strand
ATTCATTCCCGACTTTTGGGCAAACATAGGCACAACAGGAAATAAAGGCGGCTTTGATTGGGGCGAAAAAACCGAAGCGGATAAGCACCGCGAGCTAGTGGAGCATATCCGCATTCAGAACATGAACGAAGAACGTAACAGAAGATAGCCAATGCTATAATGAAAAATTACCGCTTTCGGGCGGTAATTCGGTGGGCGGGGACAGCAAAAATCCCCGCTGCAACGGGGATTTTTGCGAAGCTCTCGCCTGTGTGATTAACCTCACATTTGGAGTGAAGCATGAAGCTCAAAATCCTTGTACAGGGGAACAAGCTGCTGCTGACACTGGAAGTAAACCACGGTTTTATTTTAGCCGTGGTTTGGCTGTTCAGTCAATTTGCAAGCTAACCTGACCACAAACAAAAAACGAAAGTTTCCGCCTGCCAGCAATGGGGGGCGGTTTTTTCTTTTTCTGTTGTCCATAATTCAAAAAATTGCACCGTTAAAAAACTTCCTTTGCTGCTGAAGGCAGCAATCATAACGCGCTGGGCGCGTTAAAAAAGGTTTACCTTTTTCGCCTTTAGGCTATCCTGCCATAGCTAGATATTTCTTATATTTTTCATATATTTGTCTAGATGTCCCTAGTTCGTTATAGTAAGGTTTACATCGGGCTATATCAGCCTAGGAAACCCTATATGACAAGGAAAAACAATGCAAAATCTACCGCCGCCGTATCCGAAGCGCAATTCTGGCTGGCTTCTGCCCTTCAAAACCCAAATTCTGATGCTCCGAAGTAAGGGTTATCCCTTTTACCAAATCGCCGAAATACTCCAACCCGAAGCCCAAAAGCAGGGACGCAAAGTTTCCGCTTCTATCATCAGCTACTGGGTTTCTACTTGGCGACAACAGGAAAAAAAATCGGACTTCCCAAAATCTGTGGCGGTTCAGCCAAAACCGCAAACCGTTACCGCTCCGCTGGGGCAGTATGGCTATAACCCCCTTTTTGCCGATTGGCTGGTAGCCGAATGCCAAAACCTGAACGGTTATGGCGATTTTGACGATGACGGGGCTTACTTCATCAGGATTGATGACGTGATGAACGCTTACCGTAAGCACCCCGAAATCGTTAAAAACGGTTGGGACTGCCGCGAAATTCCTGCCATCTTGGAACGCTGGATGGCAAACCGTATGGCTTGGGATATGGTTTTTCTGCAATACAGTGATGATTCTCCGCAACCGCCGGAAAACAGTTAAACCGCCGCCGCGCCCGCCGCTATCAAAACCGTTGATTTTAGGAAATCTCTTTTTTTGGGCTTATTTTCGCGTTATAGCGCGTTTTGGCTTCGTGGATACTCTGGCATAGGACGAGCATTAAAAATCAATCTGCGTGCATTCTAGGGGGGCTAGCGCACGTTTGTTTAATGAAGCCATCTCCGCACTTCATCATTGAAGACCAAAAACAGTCAAATTCCGGGTAACCTGTGGGGCAGCCTGAAACCTGTTTTTCTTTCCTGTTGAACAAAAACCTTTGCCGTTCGGTTGTTGTGATTTGGTGCGCGAATGGTTGGGCTGCATGAGCTGCGTCAAGCAGCTCCCAAAAAATGCCGTAGGCTCATTATTGGGTTTTAGCCGTAGGCGAAATTTTGAAGCTGCGTAAGCGCGAAAAATTTCAAACGTGTGCGGTGTAAAAAATGGCGATTTATCAACAAAAAATCAGGGGCGGGCGGTTTTTCATCATTTTTAATATTTTTAAAAACCTTTTTATAGAGCCTGTGGAAAACGCTGTAAGCCTTTTGTATCAAGGCTTACAGCGATTTTTTTTGCGTTTTTCGTGCGAGAAATTTGCTACAAGTGCGAGAAATTTGTTACTGACTGCGAGAAATTTGCTACTGACTGCGAGAAATTTGCTACACAATCCACAGGCGGAAATGAGGGAAGTTTGCTACAAGTACGAGAAAAAAAATTTACTCTCTTTATCTGTTGTGCGATAATAATTTTTTTCTCTTATTTGTAGTAAGGTTCTCTCAGTTATGGCTAATATTGTCAAAAAATCAGAAACTTTGGCTAATCGCAATGTTGTTATTTCAAACTACATTACACGTTCCGCACAAACGCTGAACTTGGTAGAAAAGCGGATTTTAATGGCAGGTATTGCCAAGCTCGGGGGCGTAAATGGGGAGATAAAATTAACGGCGCAAGAGTATGCCGACACTTATGAGGTGGATATTCGAACCGCCTATAATGAGCTAAAAGGGGCTGTTCATACCTTGATGAAACGCACCCTGTCTTGGCAAATTACAGACGGCAAAAAAATCGGTACGCGCACCACAATTTGGGTTCAGGGATATGATTACTTCAAAGACGAGGGTTTAGTTAAGTTCAGGTTTTCTGAATACGTTTTCCCTTTTCTTTTTGAGTTGCAAAAAGAGTTCACTAAATACCAACTTCAACAAGCTGCTGCGCTCCGCTCTATTCACTCATGGCGGCTGCTTGAATTGTTTGAGCAGATGAAAGATAAAAAAGACGGCTCTGGCTGGCTTTCTATGCCTATTGAAGAGTTTTGGCACGCTATGGAAGCAAAAGAAAGCCATAAAAAAAATTTTAGCGATTTGAGAAGATGGGTTATTGAGCCAGCAATTAAAGAACTCACAGAAAAAGATAATTGGCTGATTGAATGGGAAGCCCGAAAGCGTGGGCGTAAAGTGGCTACGCTGCTTTTCAAATTCCAGCGCAACCCACAAGGTAGTTTATTCAATGAATGAAATCATACGGAAAAAAGGAGGGTGATTATGGCAACAATAATGGAAAAAGAAGTGTTGATTGAAGTTGTAGCTTCAAGTTTGGCTTTAATCAGCCGTAAATTAAACTATCAAGAGTATTTGTTGAATAATAATGAAGGTCGTAATAGGTTGATTGAAATAAGAAATTACCTATATTCAACATGGCCGCATGAGATTGATTATGAAAAAATCTTAAGTGAATGCAAGGCTATCAAACAAGAATATCAAAGATAAATTATGGACTGGTTACATACTATTTTCATTTGCTTTGCTTGGATTGTGGCCGTTGTCATTGCAGGCATTAGTGTATATGTTTTTATTGGTTTGCCCATTTTGTTCATAACCTACGTTGTTGGCTTTGTTTACAGTTTTTTCAGGCTGTTTTTACCATTCATTCCCGACTTTTGGGCAAACATAGGCACAACAGGAAATAAAGGCGGCTTTGATTGGGGCGAAAAA
>NZ_CAUJNZ010000029.1:0-5815 GCF_963392925.1 Neisseria polysaccharea | reverse complement strand
GGGGGGGGGGGGGGGTAAACTCTTAATAGGTTTATCCTTATTAAAATAATTGACATTAATTTTTACTTATCTTTATGTTCTGAAATTACGGGCCTCCTTATGAAACCATTTCCCTATCACAAAACGCTTTTGAGCATTTTGATTTCTTCTCTTTCTGCAACAGCTTTTTCAGCTGAATATACCAGTATTAATGAAAATAAACAAATTTCCGGTGAAGGTCCGGTTCACGAAGTGAGCGATACCGAAAACACCGTTACCGGTGATGTAAATATCACGGTTACGCCTGCAAATCCTTCAATACACACTTATCCTAAAGCCATTATTATTCGTGGCGATCGTAGCGAAGAAATTCAAGGAAAAACCAATATTGCTGTTACTTTAGCCAGTGAGGGAAAACTTGGTATGTCTCCAGACTCCAATGCAGCTTATGGCATTGCGGTTGGGTATGATCATAATGGTGGTGGTAAAAATAAGACTGTTTTAACATTAAAAGATAATGCAACGATTGCAGTAGATAATACCCCGGGTACTATTCTTGGTTCTATGAGCTATAGCGGTGCAACAGCTAACACCGGTCATCAACTTTCAGGGATTAGGATCTATCGAAAAGACTCCGCTCATTCAACCCCTATTTTAAATTCTGAAAAATTATTAACCATTGACGTTGAAGATAAATCAACCAAAAAAATTGGCGATTATTTAGTGGGTATCTACATTGCAGGCGACGGCGCGGAAGCCAATTTAAAAGACAGTAAAATCACTGTAAAAGCGAATGGCAAACATTCCGCAGCACTGAAAATCGGCAAACCGGAATTACCTAACGTAGATAAACCTAATGATTACAAAGGTGCGGTAATCAACTCGACAGGCGAAATGGTGCTGGATACTTCCAAGACGAAGGATTCAGCTACAGTGCGTTTGTTCGGCACAAAATCCCGTTTAATCGCGGATAGTGAAACCAGCTCAGGAAAAATCACATCAGGTAATTCGGCTATTGTGTTTGATACGCAAGATTACTCTACCAAGGTTACATACAGGATATTCAGTGATAACGTTTCCCGTAACGAACCAAACAAAGATCAAGAAGTGCGCTTAAATAATACCAAAATTTCAACCACTTCTGAAAATGCCTCATTGATTGTCGCTGATGCCAAGAATGTAACCAGCCTTGCCGTACAGGTTGCAGGAAGCAAAGTCGCCAGCTGGTTTAACACTGGGGAATTTGTTGCTAAAAATGCAAAATTCTTATTAAAAGGTGATCAATCTGAAGCAAGGGCGGCAAACAAAGGTTGGTTGGCTGAAACAAAGTTGGCAAAAAACAAAGCCTCAGATCTCACTTTTACGCTAGATAATAAAGCAAAAGCGGTCGGCTTGACGCATCAGCATTCAAGATCAGGCTTAATCTCTAAACTTGATGTTGTCGTTGATCATAACGCAACTTGGGAATTAGCACCGAAAGCCGATGAAGCTGTCCAACGTGCGACCGCTTATGATGTGAATCTTGCCAATGGTGGGGTACTGGATGCTTCAAAAAATGCAACTGGGGCAGGCACCGACTATAAAATTCAATTAGTACATAATCACAGCAATTCAAACATCAGTAAAAAGATTACCGATGGAACCATTACCGTTCCGGAAGGATTATTATTTAACGCATCCGGCACACTCATTAAGCCTGATGGGACAGAAAAACCATTTAATTTAAGACTCCCTATTACAGACGGCGTGCTAAAAATTGCGAACGGGACAATAGAATACACATCGGATATTGGAACGATAAAACTGACAAAGGCAACATTTAACCTTGAAAAAGGCACATCATTAGAAACACCCGAAGGAACTACATTGCTATCAGGCGGTAGGTTAACCCTATCTAATACAGGCATTTCTTTATCGGGTACAACTTCTGTATTTGAAAAGGGAACATTCACCAACGGCGGTATCATCACCCTCGCGAATCAATCCTATGCAGACAAACTGACCATTGAAGGAAATTATGTTGGTAATAATGGTGTGTTAGAAGTAAACACCAAATGGGATACTCCAGGAGATTATCTCGGCGCACATTCAGAATCAGATTTATTAACGATTACCGGTGATGCCTCTGGTAATACGACTGTTAAAGCCGTTAAAACAGATGGTACTGAAAATGTTATTGATGGCTCAATCGGCGAACTTGCCGATCGCTACAAACGCAGTGTCCCTGTGATTAAAGTTTTAGGCGATGACAAAGGAACAGCAAACGGTGAAATAAATTCTACGGATGCAACCAAACCTTACGCTTACAATACACGTTCAACCTTTACCGGTACAGCAAAAACCACAGGGGCGGGGGAATTGCAATTGGTTTCACGCAAAGATGAGGCGGGCGCGACAGAATACTTCTGGACTTTAACCACGCCGAATCAAGATAAAACCATCATCACGCCAAGCGCGTCGGCTTATACGCTCGTTCCGCGTCAAAACTTGGAATCAGGCTATGCAATGCTGGATACGCTTCACCAACGCCGTGGCGAAAACCAAACCCTTTCTTGGGACAAGCAAGGTAGTTATTGGCAAGATGTGGAAAAACAATCTTGGGGGCGCGTAATCGGCAAACACCTCAAACTCGATGGAAAAGAACGTTTTGGTTTCAAAACCAATATGTACGGCTTCCAAGTGGGACACGATTTTGATGTCAAAACCAAACAGGATGATGAGGGCAAACTCACTCGTCGTTTTACCGGCCTGTATTTCGGCGCATTACGTTCTCACAGCAAATTCTATGATGAATACCGCGCGAAAAACGGCATTGTGATTGCAGATAAATTAACTTCCCACGTAAAAACTACCGCACTTAATCTTGGTGTAACCGATACGCGTTACCATGAAAACGGCACTTACATTGATTTGGTGGGGCAGCTTTCTTGGTTAAATAACCGTTATTCGGCGGTTGACGGTACAGGTGCGAAAAATCACGGCTGGGGTGCAGCCCTTTCAGTGGAAACCGGCCGCCCTTACGCCTTAGGTAAAGATAAAACCAACAACGGAAATAGTTGGATTTTAGAGCCGCAAGCGCAACTGATTGCACAATATTTGCGCTTGGGAGATTTTAACGACGGCACTCGTGCCGTTTCGCAAAAAGGTTACGGTTTGCGCGGCCGTGTCGGTTTCCGTTTGGCGCATAACCAACCGAACGATAAGCAACGCACGCGCACCTATTATTTCACCGGCAATATTTGGCACGATTTTAAAGCAAGGGGCAACGCATTAATCGGGTCGGACAAATTAGCCGGGAAGTTTGCCCGCACTTGGTGGGAATTAGGCTTAGGTTCTCAATTCTTCTTAAGTGAAAACACTTACCTTTATGCAGATGCTCGCTACGAAAAATCTTTCGATAGCAACCAACACAAAGGTTACCAAGGCACCGTGGGTGTGAAATATTCTTGGAAATAATGAATAACAAAGAGAATAATCAGGGCGTGTAAACGCCCTGTAGTACTACAGGGGGATGTGTAACTATGTTACACATCGAAAAAATTAAAATCCCAATCTCTCACTAAAATTCAATGTAGTACTTCTCTTTTCCTGTTATTTGGTGACAGAAAAGATTACGATTTTTTATTATGAATACAAAAACTTCTTTTTCTTATTCTCTAATTGCTTTGGCTTTGTGGTCCACTTATTCGTTTGGGGCGGTTTCTGATGATGTTATTGCAGGAACACCTCCTACCTATGGTGGCAATAATGGTAATAATATTATCGCTGGTGATGGTACTAGTTTATACTCAAACGCCCGCAATAATATTATGAATACAACTGGAAATAGAGGATTTGGCGGTTCCTATAGTTTGGTTATTGGTGAGAGCGCAGGTCATGATGCTGGTAATGGTACGGGCAATGCTAAATATCTTTTACTCGTAGGTGAACATGCTGGAGAAGGCATGTGGGGAGTTAGCAAATATAAATTTATCTTTGGGGAAGCGGCTGGCTGGAATGCAGGTGGGGAATATGTATATGCCTTTGGTTCACATGCAGCTCGCCGAGCAGCAGGCAACTATAACTTTTCTTTCGGTCAAGATTCTTATTCTAATGATGCTATAAGTACTGGTAGCTATAACTTCAATTTTGGTCAAAATTCTGGATATAACAATAACGGAAGCCGAAATGTCAATTTTGGTTTCCACGCAGGAGAAGGAGTAACGGGTAGTGACAACTTTGCTTTAGGTCATCATGCAGGAACAAATGTAACAGGTAATCATAACTTTGCCTATGGTCAAGATGCTGGTCAAAATACATCAGGTAGCCGTAATATAGCTTTAGGTCAAAACGCAGGGAGAAATGTACATGCTGGTCCAAACGGCGGATGGAACGTAGCGATTGGTTTAGGAGCAGGTAATAATGTAGATGGCTACAAAAATGCGGCTGGTGTCTACGGGCAATCCGTGGGTTCCAACAATATGGCCTTTGGCAAGGCGGCAGGTAGCAACGTGGTTGGTAACTTCAACCTTGCCTTTGCTGAAAATGCAGGGAATTATGTTGGTCATAATTGGACCAATACCCATGATGCCAATGGCAATATATCTAGTACAACAGATGCTGGTACTGTAGATGGTGCAGAGCACAATATCGCTTTTGGATATAGTGCGGGAAGATGGATTGCTGGTCAAGATAACCTTGCTGCAGGCGTCAATTCTGGTAGTTGGATCAGAGGTGACAGTAACGTTGTTTTAGGTAAAGAATCAGGAAAAGAAGTAACAGGAAACTTCAATACATCCTTGGGTCATGAAAGCGGCAATAAAGTAACGGGCAGCAATAACTTTGTAGCAGGTGCTGAAGCGGGTAAAAAAGTAAAAGGTAGCAGTAACTATGCAGCAGGTCATGAAGCCGGAAATGAAGTTACAGGTGATAACAATGTTGCTATGGGTAAATCTGCGGGTCAGAAAGTTACTGGCAATAGCAACTTTGCTGGCGGTGAAAATGCAGGAAAAGATGTTGAAGGCAATAGCAACATTGCACTTGGTAAAAAATCAGGTAATAAACTCAAAGGCAATGAAAATATTTCTATTGGTGAAGAAGCCAATTCTGAAAATGATGTATTAGAAGTCAGTAATGCAATTGCTATAGGTAAAAAATCTAAAGCCAAGAAAGCCAATGCAGCAGCACTTGGAAATGAAAGCGAAGCTTTAGAAGAACGATCTTTGGCTTTAGGTTATAAAGCAAATGCAAGCACTGCAAATAGTGTGGCAATAGGCAGTAATGCAACCACAGTATCTACTTCAAATTATTCAAAGGGTACTAATAATACTTACAATTCTGTGGGAATTGATGGGCACACATTTAATTTTGCAGGTGGCACAAATGTTGTAGGTGTATTTAGCGTAGGTAATGCAACAGAAACTCGCCGAATCCAACACGTTGCGCCTGGCTTAATTTCAGCGGAGAGTACCGATGCAATCAATGGTTCACAACTCTTTAGTTTTATTCCTCGCGCTTCTTTCTATACAGGAGGGGCGAAAGGAAATGCCTCAACACCAATTGGTGCAAATATTGCAGAAGATCTCTTAGTTAATGGCTTACGTATGGATTTTGGGGATGGTTTATATGCAGAAAAACGTACTGATTCTAAAGGTGTCTTTATTTTTGTAGGCTCGAATACGAAAAATACAACGGGTGATGCAGGAGTTGCTGGTCCTAAAGGCGATAAAGGTGATACTGGAGCAACAGGTCCTAAAGGCGATAAAGGTGATACTGGAGCAACAGGTTCTAAAGGCGATAAAGGTGATACTGGAGCAACAGGTCCTAAAGGCGATAAAGGTGATACTGGAGCAACAGG
>NZ_CAUJNZ010000028.1:0-5867 GCF_963392925.1 Neisseria polysaccharea | reverse complement strand
GCCTCACACTGTTTGAAAGACAGACAAGATAATGTTTTGAACATTGTCCTGTCGGTTTCTTTGAAGCAGACCAGAAGTTAAAAAGTTAGAGATTGAACATAAGAGTTTGATCCTGGCTCAGATTGAACGCTGGCGGCATGCTTTACACATGCAAGTCGGACGGCAGCACAGAGAAGCTTGCTTCTTGGGTGGCGAGTGGCGAACGGGTGAGTAACATATCGGAACGTACCGAGTAGTGGGGGATAACTGATCGAAAGATCAGCTAATACCGCATACGTCTTGAGAGGGAAAGCAGGGGACCTTCGGGCCTTGCGCTATTCGAGCGGCCGATATCTGATTAGCTAGTTGGTGGGGTAAAGGCCTACCAAGGCGACGATCAGTAGCGGGTCTGAGAGGATGATCCGCCACACTGGGACTGAGACACGGCCCAGACTCCTACGGGAGGCAGCAGTGGGGAATTTTGGACAATGGGCGCAAGCCTGATCCAGCCATGCCGCGTGTCTGAAGAAGGCCTTCGGGTTGTAAAGGACTTTTGTCAGGGAAGAAAAGGCTGTTGCTAATATCAGCGGCTGATGACGGTACCTGAAGAATAAGCACCGGCTAACTACGTGCCAGCAGCCGCGGTAATACGTAGGGTGCGAGCGTTAATCGGAATTACTGGGCGTAAAGCGGGCGCAGACGGTTACTTAAGCAGGATGTGAAATCCCCGGGCTCAACCCGGGAACTGCGTTCTGAACTGGGTGACTCGAGTGTGTCAGAGGGAGGTAGAATTCCACGTGTAGCAGTGAAATGCGTAGAGATGTGGAGGAATACCGATGGCGAAGGCAGCCTCCTGGGATAACACTGACGTTCATGCCCGAAAGCGTGGGTAGCAAACAGGATTAGATACCCTGGTAGTCCACGCCCTAAACGATGTCAATTAGCTGTTGGGCAACTTGATTGCTTGGTAGCGTAGCTAACGCGTGAAATTGACCGCCTGGGGAGTACGGTCGCAAGATTAAAACTCAAAGGAATTGACGGGGACCCGCACAAGCGGTGGATGATGTGGATTAATTCGATGCAACGCGAAGAACCTTACCTGGTCTTGACATGTACGGAATCCTCCAGAGACGGAGGAGTGCCTTCGGGAGCCGTAACACAGGTGCTGCATGGCTGTCGTCAGCTCGTGTCGTGAGATGTTGGGTTAAGTCCCGCAACGAGCGCAACCCTTGTCATTAGTTGCCATCATTCGGTTGGGCACTCTAATGAGACTGCCGGTGACAAGCCGGAGGAAGGTGGGGATGACGTCAAGTCCTCATGGCCCTTATGACCAGGGCTTCACACGTCATACAATGGTCGGTACAGAGGGTAGCCAAGCCGCGAGGTGGAGCCAATCTCACAAAACCGATCGTAGTCCGGATTGCACTCTGCAACTCGAGTGCATGAAGTCGGAATCGCTAGTAATCGCAGGTCAGCATACTGCGGTGAATACGTTCCCGGGTCTTGTACACACCGCCCGTCACACCATGGGAGTGGGGGATACCAGAAGTAGGTAGGATAACCGCAAGGGGTCCGCTTACCACGGTATGCTTCATGACTGGGGTGAAGTCGTAACAAGGTAGCCGTAGGGGAACCTGCGGCTGGATCACCTCCTTTCTAGAGAAAGAAGAGGCTTTAGGCATTCACACTTATCGGTAAACTGAAAAGATGCGGAAGAAGCTTGAGTGAAGGCAAGGTTCGCTTAAGAAGAGAATCCGGGTTTGTAGCTCAGCTGGTTAGAGCACACGCTTGATAAGCGTGGGGTCGGAGGTTCAAGTCCTCCCAGACCCACCAAGAACGGGGGCATAGCTCAGTTGGTAGAGCACCTGCTTTGCAAGCAGGGGGTCATCGGTTCGATCCCGTTTGCCTCCACCAAAACTTTGCAAATCAAAGTAATCCTGTTGCTTTTATTTTATTTGTACTTTTATATTTTATAGCAACTTATTTTGATTTGCGGAGTAAAATAACGACGCATCGATCTTTAACAAATTGGAAAGCCGAAATCAACAAACAAAGACAATGAGTTTGTTTTGATTTTTACCTTTTGCAAAGGGTAAAAATCTCTCGCGAGAGAAAAGAAAACAAACACAGTATTTGGGTGATGATTGTATCGACTTAATTCTGAAACACAAAAGGCAGGATTAAGACACAACAAAGCAGTAAGCTTTATCAAAGTAGGAATTTCAAGTTTACTTCCCTAGTCAACGGGTAGGTAAACGAAGTCAAAGAAGTTCTTGAAATGATAGAGTCAAGTGAATAAGTGCATCAGGTGGATGCCTTGGCGATGATAGGCGACGAAGGACGTGTAAGCCTGCGAAAAGCGCGGGGGAGCTGGCAATAAAGCTATGATCCCGCGATGTCCGAATGGGGAAACCCACTGCATTCTGTGCAGTATCCTAAGTTGAATACATAGACTTAGAGAAGCGAACCCGGAGAACTGAACCATCTAAGTACCCGGAGGAAAAGAAATCAACCGAGATTCCGCAAGTAGTGGCGAGCGAACGCGGAGGAGCCTGTACGTGATAACTGTCGAGATAGAAGAACAAGCTGGGAAGCTTGACCATAGTGGGTGATAGTCCCGTATTCGAAATCTCAATAGTGGTACTAAGCGTACGAAAAGTAGGGCGGGACACGTGAAATCCTGTCTGAATATGGGGGGACCATCCTCCAAGGCTAAATACTCATCATCGACCGATAGTGAACCAGTACCGTGAGGGAAAGGCGAAAAGAACCCCGGGAGGGGAGTGAAATAGAACCTGAAACCTGATGCATACAAACAGTGGGAGCACCCTAGTGGTGTGACTGCGTACCTTTTGTATAATGGGTCAACGACTTACATTCAGTAGCGAGCTTAACCGAATAGGGGAGGCGTAGGGAAACCGAGTCTTAATAGGGCGATTAGTTGCTGGGTGTAGACCCGAAACCGAGTGATCTATCCATGGCCAGGTTGAAGGTGCCGTAACAGGTACTGGAGGACCGAACCCACGCATGTTGCAAAATGCGGGGATGAGCTGTGGATAGGGGTGAAAGGCTAAACAAACTCGGAGATAGCTGGTTCTCCCCGAAAACTATTTAGGTAGTGCCTCGAGCAAGACACTGATGGGGGTAAAGCACTGTTATGGCTAGGGGGTTATTGCAACTTACCAACCCATGGCAAACTCAGAATACCATCAAGTGGTTCCTCGGGAGACAGACAGCGGGTGCTAACGTCCGTTGTCAAGAGGGAAACAACCCAGACCGCCAGCTAAGGTCCCAAATGATAGATTAAGTGGTAAACGAAGTGGGAAGGCATAGACAGCCAGGATGTTGGCTTAGAAGCAGCCATCATTTAAAGAAAGCGTAATAGCTCACTGGTCGAGTCGTCCTGCGCGGAAGATGTAACGGGGCTCAAATCTATAACCGAAGCTGCGGATGCCGGTTTACCGGCATGGTAGGGGAGCGTTCTGTAGGCCGATGAAGGTGCATTGTAAAGTGTGCTGGAGGTATCAGAAGTGCGAATGTTGACATGAGTAGCGATAAAGCGGGTGAAAAGCCCGCTCGCCGAAAGCCCAAGGTTTCCTACGCAACGTTCATCGGCGTAGGGTGAGTCGGCCCCTAAGGCGAGGCAGAAATGCGTAGTCGATGGGAAACAGGTTAATATTCCTGTACTTGATTCAAATGCGATGTGGGGACGGAGAAGGTTAGGTTAGCAAGCTGTTGGAATAGCTTGTTTAAGCCGGTAGGTGGAAGACTTAGGCAAATCCGGGTCTTCTTAACATCGAGAAGTGACGACGAGTGTCTACGGACACGAAGTAACCGATACCACGCTTCCAGGAAAAGCCACTAAGCTTCAGTTTGAATCGAACCGTACCGCAAACCGACACAGGTGGGCAGGATGAGAATTCTAAGGCGCTTGAGAGAACTCGGGAGAAGGAACTCGGCAAATTGATACCGTAACTTCGGGAGAAGGTATGCCCTCTAAGGTTAAGGACTTGCTCCGTAAGCCCTGGAGGGTCGCAGAGAATAGGTGGCTGCGACTGTTTATTAAAAACACAGCACTCTGCTAACACGAAAGTGGACGTATAGGGTGTGACGCCTGCCCGGTGCTGGAAGGTTAATTGAAGATGTGAGAGCATCGGATCGAAGCCCCAGTAAACGGCGGCCGTAACTATAACGGTCCTAAGGTAGCGAAATTCCTTGTCGGGTAAGTTCCGACCCGCACGAATGGCGTAACGATGGCCACACTGTCTCCTCCTGAGACTCAGCGAAGTTGAAGTGGTTGTGAAGATGCAATCTACCCGCTGCTAGACGGAAAGACCCCGTGAACCTTTACTGTAGCTTTGCATTGGACTTTGAAGTCACTTGTGTAGGATAGGTGGGAGGCTTTGAAGCAGAGACGCCAGTCTCTGTGGAGCCGTCCTTGAAATACCACCCTGGTGTCTTTGAGGTTCTAACCCAGACCCGTAATCCGGGTCGGGGACCGTGCATGGTAGGCAGTTTGACTGGGGCGGTCTCCTCCCAAAGAGTAACGGAGGAGTTCGAAGGTTACCTAGGTCCGGTCGGAAATCGGACTGATAGTGCAATGGCAAAAGGTAGCTTAACTGCGAGACCGACAAGTCGAGCAGGTGCGAAAGCAGGACATAGTGATCCGGTGGTTCTGTATGGAAGGGCCATCGCTCAACGGATAAAAGGTACTCCGGGGATAACAGGCTGATTCCGCCCAAGAGTTCATATCGACGGCGGAGTTTGGCACCTCGATGTCGGCTCATCACATCCTGGGGCTGTAGTCGGTCCCAAGGGTATGGCTGTTCGCCATTTAAAGTGGTACGTGAGCTGGGTTTAAAACGTCGTGAGACAGTTTGGTCCCTATCTGCAGTGGGCGTTGGAAGTTTGACGGGGGCTGCTCCTAGTACGAGAGGACCGGAGTGGACGAACCTCTGGTGTACCGGTTGTAACGCCAGTTGCATAGCCGGGTAGCTAAGTTCGGAAGAGATAAGCGCTGAAAGCATCTAAGCGCGAAACTTGCCTGAAGATGAGACTTCCCTTGTGGTTTAACCACACTAAAGAGTCGTTCGAGACCAGGACGTTGATAGGTGGGGTGTGGAAGCGCGGTAACGCGTGAAGCTAACCCATACTAATTGCTCGTGAGGCTTGACTCTATCATTTGAAGGACTTCAAGAGATAAAAGCTTACTGACTGATTCAGTCATCACCGAATATATTGATTAAGGCTTTACCGATTTGTAACAGTTTAAGTTTGGCGGCCATAGCGAGTTGGTCCCACGCCTTCCCATCCCGAACAGGACCGTGAAACGACTCAGCGCCGATGATAGTGTGGTTCTTCCATGCGAAAGTAGGTCACTGCCAAACACCCTTTCAGAAAACCCCTGATTATTCGGGGGTTTTTGCTTTGTCCGGAAAAAATGTCGGGGATGGTGGGACGGTATCCGTACGGTGTCTGGTCGGGTTTGCGAAGGAACGGCTTGAAACTTTGGGATATTCATTTTAGAATGACCCGTTTTATCGCCGCAGGATGCGGTTTTATTGTTTGCAACCTTTAAAGGAAAAACCATGAAGAAAATGTTCGTGCTGTTCTGTATGCTGTTCTCCTGCGCCTTCTCCCTTGCGGCGGTAAACATCAATGCGGCTTCGCCGCAGGAGTTGGAGGCGCTGCCGGGAATAGGTCCGGCGAAGGCGAAAGCCATTGCGGAATACCGTGCGCAAAACGGCGCGTTCAAGTCTGTGGACGATTTGACGAAGGTGAAGGGCATCGGCCCGGCGGTGCTGGCGAAGCTGAAGGATCAGGCTTCGGTCGGCGCGCCCGCGCCCAAAGCCCCGGCAAAACCGGTGCTGCCCGCAGCTAAAAAATAG
>NZ_CAUJNZ010000027.1:0-6720 GCF_963392925.1 Neisseria polysaccharea | reverse complement strand
CCCGACCCACGCCGCCTCCAAACCGATTGCGATGATTCCGAACTGCGCCGCCACCCGCCACGTCGAGTTTGAATTGGACGGCTCAGGCCCTGTCGAACTCACGCCGCCGCGCGTCGAAGACTGGCCCGATTTGACTTACAGCCCCGACAACGGCAAACGCATCGATGTCGATAAGCTGACCAAAGAAGAAGTGGCAGGCTGGAAAACCGGCGACGTATTGCTGTTGAACGGCAAAATCCTTACCGGCCGCGATGCTGCACACAAACGCCTCGTCGATATGCTCGACAAAGGCGAAGAATTGCCCGTCGATTTCACCAACCGCCTGATTTACTACGTCGGCCCCGTCGATCCGGTCGGCGATGAAGTCGTCGGCCCGGCAGGCCCCACCACCGCCACCCGTATGGACAAATTCACCCGCCAAATGCTCGAACAAACCGGCCTCTTGGGCATGATCGGCAAATCCGAACGCGGCGCGGCCACCTGCGAAGCCATCGCCGACAACAAAGCCGTGTACCTCATGGCGGTCGGCGGCGCGGCATACCTCGTGGCAAAAGCCATCAAATCTTCCAAAGTCTTGGCGTTCCCCGAATTGGGTATGGAAGCCGTTTACGAATTTGAAGTCAAAGACATGCCCGTAACCGTCGCCGTGGACAGCAAAGGCGAATCCATCCACGCCACCGCCCCGCGCAAATGGCAGGCGAAAATCGGCATCATCCCCGTTGAATCTTGAGGCGCAATGCCGTCTGAACGCAAAATCTGCCTTCAGACGGCATTTCCGCCCCCGGTTGCGGTACAATCCCCCATTTCATCCCCCGGCGACCCATACCGTGAAAATCCTCATTTTAGGCAACGGGCAGGTAGGTTCTACCGTCGCACAAAACCTTGCCGCCATACCCAACAACGACGTAACCGTTATCGACATCGACGAAAAAGCATTGCAGGAAACAGGCAGCCGCCTCGATGTCCAAACCGTTTTCGGCAACGGCGCATCCCCCTTCACACTAGAACGCGCCGGCGCGGAAGATGCCGATTTGCTGCTCGCGCTCTCCCGCAGCGACGAAACCAACATCGTCGCCTGCAAAGTTGCCGCCGACCTGTTCAACATCCCCGGCCGCATCGCGCGCGTCCGTTCCAGCGAATACCTCGAATACCTCAGCCCCAAGCTCGAAAACAACGAAAACGGCAGCCTTTCCATATTCGGCATAACCGAAACCATCAGCCCCGAACAGCTCGTTACCGAACAGCTTGCCGGTCTGATAGACTGCCCGGGCGCATTGCAGGTTTTACGTTTTGCAGACGACCGCGTGCGGATGGTCATCATACAGGCGCGGCGCGGCGGACTGCTCGTCAACCGCGAAATCGCCGACATCGCCCGCGACCTTCCCGACGGGGCCGACTGCCAAATCTGCGCCGTTTACCGCAACAACCGCCTCATCGTCCCCGCGCCGCAAACCGTCATCATCGAAGGCGACGAAATCCTGTTTGCCGCCGCTGCCGAAAACATCGGCGCGGTCATACCCGAATTGCGCCCCAAAGAAACCAGCACCCGCCGCATTATGATTGCCGGCGGCGGCAACATCGGCTACCGCCTCGCCAAACAGCTCGAACACGCATACAACGTCAAAATCATCGAATGCCGGCCGCGCCGTGCCGAATGGATAGCCGAAAACCTCGACAACACCCTCGTCCTGCAAGGTTCGGCAACCGACGAAACCCTGCTCGACAACGAATACATCGACGAAATCGACGTATTCTGCGCCCTGACCAACGACGACGAAAGCAACATTATGTCCGCCCTTTTGGCGAAAAACCTCGGCGCGAAGCGCGTCATCGGCATCGTCAACCGCTCAAGCTACGTCGATTTGCTCGAAGGCAACAAAATCGACATCGTCGTTTCCCCCCACCTCATCACCATCGGCTCGATACTCGCCCACATCCGGCGCGGCGACATCGTTGCCGTCCACCCCATCCGGCGCGGCACGGCGGAAGCCATCGAAGTCATCGCGCACGGCGACAAAAAAACTTCCGCCATCATCGGCAGGCGCATCAGCGGCATCAAATGGCCCGAAGGCTGCCACATTGCCGCCGTCGTCCGCGCCGAAACCGGCGAAGTCATTATGGGACACCATACCGAAACCGTCATCCAAGACGGCGACCACATCATCTTTTTCGTCTCGCGCCGGCGCATCCTGAACGAACTGGAAAAACTCATCCAAGTCAAAATGGGCTTTTTCGGATAAACCGCCCCATTCCGGACACATTGCCGCCGCATCGTGATGCCCCATCCCCCGTTTGCCGTCATTCCCGCGCAGGCGGGAATCTAGACCTTCGGGCGGCGGCAATATTCAAAGGTTAGCTGAAAATTTAGAGGTTCTAGATTCCCGCTTTCGCGGGAATGACGAAAGGTTGCGGACAGCAGGGGGAATGACGGGGTTTCAGACGGCATCAAATGCCTTGTCGGGCTTCAGACGGCATCGTTCACCCTCCACCGTCATTCCCGCGAAAGCGGGAATCCGGTTTGTTCGGTTTCAGTTGTTTTTGGGTTTCGGGTAATTTCCAAATCGTCATTCCCGCGCAAGCGGGAACCCAGACCTTGGGATAGCGGCAATATTCAAAGGTTATAAAAGACCCGTCATTCCCGCGCAAGCGGGAATCCAGACCTTGGGATAGCAGCAATATTCAAAGGTTAGCTGAAGCTTTAGAGATTCTAGATTCCCGCTTGCGCGGGAATGACGAAAAGTTGCGAGAATGATGGAAAGCTATGGAAATAACGAAGGGTTAAAGTAATCACGGGATGGTGTTCACGGGAATATAAATTTAAATAATTCAAAAGGGTATCATATGCAGCCTGCGGTTTATATTTTAGCAAGCCAACGTAATGGCACGTTATACATCGGCGTTACATCTGATTTGGTGCAACGTATTTACCAACATAGGGAGCATTTGATTGAGGGATTTACATCACGGTACAACGTTACTATGCTGGTTTGGTATGAACTGCATCCTACGATGGAGAGCGCAATTACTCGGGAAAAACAGTTGAAGAAATGGAACAGGGCTTGGAAATTGCAACTGATTGAAGAAAATAATGTTTCTTGGCGAGATTTATGGTTTGATATTATTTAACCCGTCATTCCCGCGCAGGCGGGAATCCGACCCTTGGGGTAGCGGCAATATTCAAAGGTTAGCTGAAAATTTAGAGGTTCTAGATTCCCGCTTTCGCGGGAATGACGGAGTCTTAGACGGCATTTAATGTCTTGTCGGGCTTCAGACGGCATCGCCCACCGCCGTCATTCCCACCTCGGACCGTCGGGTAGCAGCAATATTCAAAGGTTATAAAAGACCCGTCATTCCCGCATAAGCGGGAATCCAGACCTTAGAACAACAGCAATATTCAAAGATTATCTGAAAAATTAGAGATTCTAGATTCCCGCTTTCGCGGGAATGACGAAAAGTGGCGGGAATGACAAAGTTTCAGACGGCATTGGATGCTTTGATACTTTGGTTGGCTGAAGCCCACCGCTTCAGATGGCATCGTCCCCCGCCGTCATTCCCGCTCAGGCGGGAATCCAGGCCTTGGGATAGCGGCAATATTCAAAGATTATCTGAAAGTCCGAGATTCTAGATTCCCGTTTTCACGGGAATGACGAAAAGTGGCGGGAATGACGGAGTTTCAGACGGCATTTAATGCCTTGTCAGGCTTCAGACGGCATCGCCCGCCTGTTTTGATATGGCGGCAAATTCATCCACGCCGAACAGCCATCCCGAATAGGCGGAAACGGCAAACAAACCGCCGAACCTTTAAACAAACCCACGCCCCAATCAACAAACCGTCCCGACAAAAAACAATCCGGAACGCGTCTGACCGTTCCGGATTGTTTTCAGGCGCATCCGCGCATCAGAACATACTGCGCACGCCCATATTGACCTGCCAATTCTGCCGCATCTTGTGCATCGAAGACCTTTGCGCCTCAAAATAAAGCTGCCGTCCGTTTCCGGCATTGCGGCTGACCACGCCCAAGCCGTATTCCAACCAGCCGCCACGGTGTTTGAATTCCTCCACGGCAGAGCCGTTGAACCTGTGGCGGATCGTACCGATAAATTCGCGTTTGTACATCAGCTTGCCGTAGATGTTCAGCCTGCCGCCGTCCAAACCGTCCACGCCCGCCCGAAAGCCGAACCGCCCCAGCAGGCTGCGGAAGTTGTCCGTCTCGGCAGACAGCCCGTTTGACAGCGAAAAGCCGTAGCCGCGCGTAAACCAGTAGGACAACTGCGCTTCCGGCTGCCACCAATAGGTTTTGCCGCCGTCCTGTTTCTCCATCCGCCTGCCGGTTTCGGCGGAAAGCATATAGGCATTCAGGCGCGCCTCGTCCGATTCGACACGTTTGCCGGAGTAATTGGTCAGCCCGTAGCTGCCCTTATATCGGGCGATGTTGGCGACCAAATCATAATAGGCCCTGCTTTCCCGGTTGAGCCAGGTGGAATAAACGCCTGCCGCCCTGCCGTAGATTTTGCCGCTTCCGGCGTAGTCTTCGGGGGTGTAGGACGATTGGAGGTGGCGGAGCATCAGCCCTTTGTAATGAATCCATTTGTCGCCGAACCCCGTCCTGTTGAAGCCGCCGGCAAAGCCCCAATAGCGGTTGCCGTAACCGCCCACGCGGTAATCGCTGCGGCTGCCGGAGAATTTTCCGCCGACGCGTTTGATCCAGACGTTGTTGTCTTCCTGCGGCGTTTCGTCGGCGTGGATTTCGCCCATACGCTGCACCAGCGTTTCATCGGAAACCGCGTTCAACTGATACAAAGC
Organism: Neisseria polysaccharea; assembly: GCF_963392925.1. Classification (NCBI taxonomy): domain Bacteria; kingdom Pseudomonadati; phylum Pseudomonadota; class Betaproteobacteria; order Neisseriales; family Neisseriaceae; genus Neisseria; species Neisseria polysaccharea. The sequence continues at coordinate 1,916 of NZ_CAUJNZ010000027.1, read as the reverse complement.
TTCGCCGAAAAGGACGCTGCTCGATGCGCCCGTCGACAGGGTGGCCGGGTAGAGGTAGAAATCCCGCTTGCCGTCGGGGTCAATTTTGACATATTTGGAGTTTTCCGACTCGCCCAAGGCAAAACACCACCCTCCCTGTTCCGTACATTTGACGTGCAGTTCGTATGACGCTTTTGTGTTTTCGGCATCGCCTTTGTTTTCGACCAGCTTTAAAAATTCCTTGCCGGTCGTTTTTGCCTTGGCATTGTCTTCATATTCGATGATGTGTACGCCTTCGCTGCCTTCGCGCGTAATCAGCTTGTCCGACTTGCCGCTCACGATGTTGCCCTGCATCTTGAACACGCCGCCGTTTCCCTTCAGGCTGGATACGGAGACGTTTACATTCCTGCCGCCGTCCGAAAAGCTCACTTCCGCGCCGTTGCTGATGTCCAAACCGTTGATTTTTGAAGTATTCTGCACATTCCAGCGCGCGCCGTCCTTCATCGTCATATTGATGGATGACGCGCTGTTTTTACGGTCTTCCTCAAACAGGGGTTGTCCGCTTGGCGGATTATCGGGATCGTCGGGATCGCCGGTATATTGTCGTTTGCCGATATGGGCTTCCCCGTTGAGATAAGAATTTTTGTTTTTCAGGTTTAAATCTATCACGCCGCCGTTGAGGACGTGGATGTCGCCGTCGATTTGCACCGTTCCGTCGCCCTTGATGTCCACCCTGCTGTTTTTACCGTCCACATTCAAAGCGTCGCCGATGGATTTTTGTTTCCCACTTTCTTCAAGCACCGGCTGCACGTCGATTTTGACATCGCTGTGGAAGGTGGCGCGGTTGTACGAATCTTCCGGCACATCCTCGCTGCTGCTGCTTTTTTTCGGCAGGTTTCCCACATAAACACCGTAGTTTTCGGCATTCTTATTATTGCCGCGATCCACCTTGATGCTGACCCCGCCGTGAAAATCCATTTCGGTCTGGTTGACGACCGTTTTGCTCGTTCCCGATGTGCTGATGGTTACATCCTTATATTGCGTTATCGAGATGCCGCGCCCGCGCGTATGCCCCGATTTGACGTATATGTTCAGATTGGAACCTGCTTCCGACTCGATTTTGGTATGGTTTTTGGTGCCCGAGGATAGTCTGGTTTGATTATTCTTGAATATCTGTATGCCGTTCAGTGCGTCTTGTCTGCCTGCTTTGGTGCCGTCTGTATAAAGATAGTTGTTTCCCTTAAAGGTCAGAGTTGTGTCCGACATACCGTAAGGGTTTGTCAAAGTGTCGTTTGCGAAAACGGCATCCTTTGAAGAGCTATTTTTGACCGATACGTTTTCCAAGGTAATGTCGTTGCCCTTTGCCTCATAGCTTTTGTCTGCAAACAAAATCCCGGCATTTTGAGCACCTGACGAAAGCGTGTATCGACCGCTGTTCACCGTCCCTATAGGTCTTGTCTTTTCGATGGTCCAATGCGCAGGCTCTTTCAACACTTCGCCCCTTGCATCTTTCAACAACGCTTCACCATTTTCATCTGTCAAATCTTTTTCACCGAGAGAAGGGTTGCCCTTGACGGTAATGATATTTTTCGCGCCTTTGCCATTGGCGGCAATCACCAGGGAATTAATCGGCGTAACGGCTTTCCCCGAATAATCGAAAGTATGTTCGTTGATCTGATTTCTGGTCGCTATCGCCGCCGTATGATTGGGTTTTACCAAAATCGTACCGGAAGCGGCAATGCTTTTTTCCATACCCGCAGCCAGCAGGCAGGAAGAAAGGAGGCAACGGGCGATTGTTTCATCTTTCATAAGTTTTCCACACTTCTTGCATATTATCCTTAATTTTATACCAATCGGGTAATCTAATCAAAAAAAAAAAAAAAAAAAAAAAAAAAAAAAAAAAAAAAAAAAAAAAAAAAAAAAAAAAAAAAAAAAAA
>NZ_CAUJNZ010000026.1:0-7662 GCF_963392925.1 Neisseria polysaccharea | reverse complement strand
ATTAAAAAAAAAAAAAAAAAAAAAAAAAAAAAAAAAAAATGGATTGTTTGATACTCCAATGTTTTTTATATGTTTTTATATTGTGATGCAGAACGGGAATCTGGAGCGTAGGGTTGAAGAAACCGTTTTATCCGATAAGTTTCCGTGCCGACAGGTCCGGATTCCCGCCACTCTTCGTCATTCCCGCAATTTTTCGTCATTCCCGCGAAAGCGGGAATCTAGAACCTCTAAATTTTCAGACGGCTTTTGAATATTGCCACTGCCCCAAGGGCTAGATTCCCACCTTCGTGGGAATGCCGATTTGGAAATTACCCGAAACCCAAAACAACTGAAACCTAACACACTGGATTCCCGCCTGCGCGGGAATGACGGAATTTTAGGTTTCTGTTTTTTGTGGGAATGACGGCGGAAGGTGGGCGATGCCGTCTGAAACTTCGTCATTCCCGCAATTTTTCGTCATTCCCGCGAAAGCGGGAATCTAGAACTTCTAAATTTTCAGACGACTTTTGAATATTGCCGCTGTCCAATGGTCTGGATTCCCACTTTCGTGGGAATGACGGGGAGGGCGGATGCCGTCTGAACCGCGAAACGGTTTCAGACGGCATTTTTGCCTTAACATTCAAACAGCCGGCGGTTTACCAATAACCCAAAGCTTTCCACCACAAAATGCCGACAGTGGCGAAAATCAGGATTTCGATAACGCTCATAATGAAGCCCGCCTTCCACCATTCGCCCATATTGACGTAGTTTGAGCCGTAAATCACAGGCGCAGAACCGGTGGCGTAGTGGGTCAGCGACATCATAATGCCGGTGGCGGCCGCCATCATCAGGGCAAACAGCATAGGCGGCGCGCCCAATGCCAGGCCTGCGCCGTAAAACGCGCCGAACATCGCGGTAACGTGTGCCGTGCCGCTGGCGAAAACGTAGTGGGCGTAGAGATAGGCAAGCATCAGCAGGGCGCAGCCGGCTTCCCAACCCAAGCCCAAATGGGCGATACCGCTTTGCATAGATTCGGACAACCAGCCGATAAGCCCCAGTTTGTTGAGGAAGTTCGCCATCATCACCAAGGCGGCAAACCAAACGATGGTGTCCCACGCGCTTTTTTCCTTCAGCGCGTCGTCCCAAGTCAGTACGCCGCTCAAAAGGCAGAGGCTCAAGCCGAGGAAGGTGGTGGCGGTGGCATCGACTTTCACGCCGGCCAGCATTTCGGGAATGCCCGCCCACAACAGCAGCAGGATCACGAAAATGCCGAGCATCATTTTTTCGTCGCGCTTCATCGCGCCCATTTCTTTCAGTTTTTCTTTGGCAAGGGCGGTCGCGTCAGGCGTTTGTTTGATTTCGGGCGGATACAGGAAATACAGCACCAGCGGCATCAGCAGCATCGCAATCAGGTCGGGTACGGCCATCGCCAAGAACCAAGTGCCCCAAGAGAGTTGGATTTGTGAGTTGGTAGCTTTGGCAACCAGTTCGACGACCAGTGGATTGGGTGCGGTGGCGGTGATGAAAATCAGGCAGGTAATCACGTTGGCGTGGAAGTTGACCAGTGAAAGGTATTTGCCGATTTTGCCTTCCGTCCCTTTTTCAGGATCGGAGTCGAAACTCAAGGCGATGGATTTCATAATCGGATGCACAATCGCCCCGCCGCGCGCGGTGTTGCTCGGCGTAACCGGACCGATGACCAAGTCCGCCAGTGCCAAACTGTAACCCACGCCCAGCGTGCGTTTGCCGAAAAGGGAAATCAAAAGGTAGCCGATACGCATCCCCAAACCGGTTTTCAACAGGCCGCGCGAGATGATGATGGCGATACCGATCATCCAGATTAACGAGTTGTTGAGGCTGCTCAAAGCGTCTTTGGTTGCGTCGGCGGCTTTTTCGTTGGTTACGCCGGTCAGCGCGACCAAGGTAATGCCCAAAACCGCCATTGCGCCGATGGGCATCGCTTTGCCGATGATGCCGGCGATGATGCCGACGAACAACGCCAAAAGATGCCACGCGTCGGGCGATACGCCTTGGGGAACGGGGATGACGAACCAGATAAGCAGCGTCAGCGCGAGTGCGGCCGCAGCAGGAATTGGCTTGAAGCCCATGTTGAGTCTCCTAGTTTGAAGTATTGGGGAAATCGGATTTCAGACGACGTGTGCCTGATTTTGGTGGGAGAGGTCGTCTGAAACGTATTTGGCAGCAGTTGTTTTTATGTTTTTCTTTTGGGTGTTTGGGTAATGCGTACTTTTGTGTTGCCATCTTTTTCAGATGACGTTTCTTGAGCTTTTACGTTTTTTGCCCTCTCCCTAACCCTCTCCCACGGGGAGAGGGGACAGATTGCAGAAAGTCCGATAATGGTCAATTTTCAGCACCATCATTCCCTCTCCCCGTGGGAGAGGGTTAGGGAGAGGGCAAAACCTCAAGATACACCGTATCGTTTTTTCTGCTGGCGAAGCATCTGGTAAGTAGTTTGGGAAGGTTCGGTTGTGAAACCTAACAAATACTACAGGTATTTTTCAAACGACCTCCTATATAGAAAAGGTCGTCTGAAACGCCGTATCGGATTAATCCTGCTCCGCCGGCAGCCCGTACTCTTCGGGGAAGGTACGCAGCGAGCTTTGCAACACAGTAACCGCGCCGTCAATCAGACCGCAGCGTCCGCTTCGTGGCAGAAGTTGGCACAAGCTTTGCAGGGCGCGGAGGTCGTCTGAAGTGCCGATGCCGGTATCCACGCGGTTGAGCAGGCGTGAAAGTTGGAACGTGCCGCCTTTGCACGGCGGGCATTGTCCGCACGAGTTGGATGCAAAAAATTCCACATATTCGGACACTTTACGCACTACGCTCGTGCCTTCGGAAATCACAATCATCGCGCCCGTACCGAGGCTGGATTTGCGTTCGCGCACGGACACGAAGTCCAAAGGCACGTCCAAATCTTTTACGGTCAAAAGCGTGTTTGACGGGCCGCCGGTAAACACGGCTTTAAACGTGCGGCCTTCGAGCATACCGCCGCCGTAGTCGAAAATCAGCGATTGCAGGGTCGTGCCCATCGGCAGTTCGTACAGGCCCGGATTCAATACGTCGCCGGAAAGCGAATAGAGTTTTGTACCGGCCGCATCGCCCAAACCCAGCGATTTGTACCATTCCGCGCCTTTGGCAAGGATTTGCGGAATATTGGCGAAGGTTTCGGTATTGTTGATCAGGGTCGGCTCGCCGTTGACACCGCTTTCGGCTGGGAACGGCGGCTTGCGGCGGGGGAAGGGGAAACCGCCTTCCAGCCAAGAAATCACGGCGGTTTCTTCGCCGCCGATATAGCGGCCTGACGTTTCAACCAGTTGCAAATCCAAAGGTTTGCCCAAGTAGTTTTCGATACGGATAAACAAATCGCTGTTTTTCCATTGCTCGATGGCGGGTGTGATGGAGGCGATGGAGTCGGTCTGATGAGGGTTGACGTACAAAACCGCTTTGTTGGCGCGGCAGGCGACGGCGGCAATCAATACGCCCTCGATGACTTGGTGCGGCGTTTTCGCCAGCAATACGCGGTCTTTGAACGTACCCGGTTCGTCTTCGTTGGCATTGCAGACGACGTATTTGTCGCCGTGTTTGCTTTGGGCGGCAACCGCCGCCTCCCATTTGCGCCAAGTCGGGAAACCTGCACCGCCCATACCGCATAGGTTGGCTTCTTGCAGTTTGGAAACAATGCTTTGAGGATCGGCAAGTGCCGCCAGCAGGCCTTCGCCGCCGCCGACTTTGCGCCACGCGGTCAAATCCGCGCCGACTTGGCGGGACGGGTGCAATAAGTTTTGATTGGCTTGATTCATAATTGTTGCTCCTGCAAACCGGCGTGTTCGCGCAAATCGAATTTGCCGTAGTCGGGATATAAAACGGGGGCTTTGATGTCGCCGGCCAGTCCGGCGCGGGTCATTTCTCGTTGCAGGTCGTGGACGTGTCCGACACCGCCGCGCACTTTTTTCAGCGGCAGGCCGCAATTTGCCGCAGCTTTACCGGCACGGCGACCGAAGCTGATGATGTCCAAAAGCGCGTTGCCCATCAGGCGGTTGCGGCCGTGGATGCCGCCGGTTACTTCGCCGGCGCAATAGAGTCCTTCCACACAGGTTGCGCCGTTGCCGTTGATTTCGACACCGCCGTTTTGATAGTGCAGGGTCGGATGAATCATCACGGGTTCGACAGCGGGATCGATGCCGCATTTATGGGCGACGTGTCCGAGCGTAACCAAACGGTTCAACACATCAGGATCGTTGGCAATCAGGCGCGGGGTGTCGAGGAATACGCCGACTTGTCCGTCGCGTACCACGCCACGGCCTTCGCGGCATTCGCGCAAAATGGCGGCGGCAACCACGTCGCGCGGTTGCAATTCGTCAACGAAACGCTCGCCCAAACCGTTGATTAGTTTGGTGCCTGCGGAACGGACGGCTTCGGAAATCAGCGCGCCTGCCAAGTGCGGCGGATGGGCAACGCCGGTCGGGTGGTATTGGAAGGAATCGACATCGCGTAGTTTCGCGCCGATGCGGTACGCTATTACCAGACCGTCTGCGGTTGCGCCGTAGTGGTTGGAAGTGGCGAAACCCTGCAAATGCAGCCTTCCGCTGCCGCCGGTTGCCAATACCACGGCTTTGGCGTGAACCAACACCAAAGAGCGTTTTTCCAAATCGTACAAAATCGCGCCGACGCAGCGGCCGTGTTCGTCTGATAATAATTCGATGGCAGGGTGGCGGTTGAGCTGGGTGATGTTTTCATCGAGTTCGACCGCCTCGCGCAGTACACGCATCATTTCAAGGCCGGTAAAGTCGCGGTAGCTCAAAATACGCGGTACGGTCGTACCGCCCGCGCGTTTGCGGCTCAACATACCGTTGCTGTCCGCGCCATTGGCAAGGTCGAAGGTCATACCCAAACCGATCAGCCAGCGGATGGCGGACGGCGCGTCGGTAACCATTTGGGCAACCAAATCTTTTTTGCCCGCGTGATGACCTCCTTTGACGGTGTCGTCAAAGTGTTGTTGCAGGCTGTCTTCCGCGCCGACTGCCGCCTGAATGCCGCCTTCCGCCATCACGGTATTGCTGTCGCCGATACGCAGCTTGTTCGCCATAATCACGCGCGCGCCTGCTTCGGTCGCAGACAACGCCGCTGCCGCGCCCGCACCACCGCCGCCGATGACCAATACGTCGGTGTTCAAATGTTCTGCGCCCGACAAATCATAATCGTCAATCAGCGGCCGGCTGATTAAGAGTTTCGCCAAATCGGGATGGCAGTAATCGCCCGCGTTCGGACCGATGGGCAGCTTCACGCGTGCATTTGCCTGATAATCGGGATGGAATTGGCTCAGTAATTCGTTTTTTTCCGGCAGGTCGCCGCGCAGCTCCAGAGAGGACGCGCGCAGGTTGGCAAGGGCGGTTTCGTAGTCTATGCCTTGGATTTTGTTAACCATTACACTGACTCCTCTTCAAATTCGACTTTCATTTTGCCGCTGTCGATTTCGCGCAGGCGGCGCATCAAATCCACAGGGCGCAACGTACGCGCCGCTTTCATACGGCGTGCGAACAGGCCCAAGTGGTTCGGGCGGATGTGTTCGGGGCAGGAAAGGGTGCAGAGGTTGCACATCACGCATTGGTCGAAGGTCAAAGCCGCCGCGCCAAAATCGCCCGATACCACTTGCGCTACGCCGTTTTCCACTTCCAAACCTTTGGGGCAGGCGCGGTTGCAGCCACCGCAATGACGGCAGTGTTGCGCTTCGGGGAAGGCTTTGGCGGTGTCGTCCAGCCAGTTCCAGCCGTCGCCGACTTCGCCCACGTCGTAATACTGGATATGCTCGGGGATAAAGTAGTCCAAGAAGCTGACCTGCATCCCTTCTTCGACTTTGGTTTCACACGCCAACGCAGTCGTTACCTCGCGCTCGCCTTCTTTACGGATCATGCAGCGGCACGAACCGCATACGCCCTGCCCCATGCAGCCGACATTGGCGGTAATCGCGCTACCGGAACGAGCGTAGGCTTGGATAATGGACGAATCGGCGGAGGCCTTGACCTCGTGTCCGTCTATGGTCAGGGTTAACAAATTTTCACTCATGGCAGTGTCCTGTTGGAAGGATAGTAGATTTGGTATTGTGTATTTTTGTTACACAAGAGGAACAAGGACTTCCTCTCGCGTACTATGAATATGTTTATAACTTAATGTTTCTTATGTGAAACATAGTTTATCAGAATTTGTGCCTTATCGTTACTAAACTACAAAATTGCCATAGAAACATATATTGTTGACAAAATTTATGTACGAAATTTTAAAATATAATTATTTTTCAATAAGTTTATAAATAATGCCGTCTGAAAAACAGAAAAAACAAACAGAAAAATACAATCCATTCTCATTATTGCAATCTAGTGAAAAATATATATATTACTGTAATATATGTATATTTTTGAAAATTCTGATATTTGGAAAATAAGTTGTAAAATTTCAAAAAGTCAAATGCGTTTGACTTCAGTCAAAATTTCCTCTTTCATATATGACAACTCCCTGCTGTCGTTATATCCTTTAAGCGATTGAAATCAGATTGAAATTATTGAGAATAATTTTTATGCCGTTAAAACGGATATTCGGACAGGTTCAGACGGCATTTATAAAAAACCTAAAATTACCAAACATATTTGTAGTTTTATTTCCATTACAGGCAACAGGCAAAGATTACAAATATCAAAACCCGAGTGAAACAGTATTTTATTAAAACAAATTGATAATCAATAGATTAGAATTATGTATTGTCTTTACCGTACAAACGCTGGCACTATTTCAACCTGATAAAAAACAGCCTTCAAAAAGGTTGTTTAAAACAGCAGCAGACACTTACCGCCACAACCTTGAAAAGGAACACAATCATGACCGTCATCAAACAGGAAGACTTTATCCAAAGCATTTGCGATGCCTTCCAATTCATCAGCTATTACCATCCCAAAGACTACATCGACGCGCTTTATAAGGCGTGGCAGAAGGAAGAAAACCCCGCCGCCAAAGACGCGATGACGCAGATTTTGGTCAACAGCCGTATGTGTGCCGAAAACAACCGCCCCATCTGCCAAGACACAGGTATCGCAACCGTGTTTTTGAAAGTCGGTATGGATGTGCAGTGGGATGCGGATATGAGCGTGGAAGAAATGGTTAACGAAGGCGTGCGCCGCGCCTACACTTGGGAAGACAACACCCTGCGCGCGTCCGTTCTCGCCGACCCCGCCGGCAAACGCCAAAACACCAAAGACAACACCCCCGCCGTCATCCACATGAGCATCGTGCCGGGCGACAAAGTCGAAGTAACCTGCGCGGCAAAAGGCGGTGGTTCTGAAAACAAATCCAAACTCGCCATGCTTAATCCTTCCGACAACATCGTCGATTGGGTATTGAAAACCATCCCGACCATGGGCGCAGGCTGGTGTCCTCCCGGCATCTTGGGCATCGGCATCGGCGGCACGCCCGAAAAAGCCGTGTTGATGGCAAAAGAATCCCTGATGAGCCACATCGACATTCAAGAGTTGCAGGAAAAAGCCGCGTCCGGTGCGGAATTGTCCACCACCGAAGCCCTGCGCCTCGAACTCTTTGAAAAAGTCAACGCGCTAGGCATCGGCGCGCAAGGCTTGGGCGGTCTGACCACCGTGTTGGACGTGAAAATCCTCGATT
>NZ_CAUJNZ010000025.1:0-11945 GCF_963392925.1 Neisseria polysaccharea | reverse complement strand
CCCCCCCCACTGATACGGGAAACCCTGCTACAGGTGCTGATACGGCAAGCCCCTCGGCAGGTGGGGGCGATGGGACATCAAAAACAGAAATGCCGCCTAAAGATACGCAAGGGGAAAGCGCGCCGGCAGGCGCTGATGGCGGAGTGCAAAATGATGCGCCCCAACATAATGATAATGCGCTGGCAAACGGCACATCCGACACGCAGCCTGAAAACAACCGTGATATGCCCGTCAGTGCCGACGGAGGGGCAGATGGCGGCAATCAGGATACCGATGCGCCGAAAAATGCGGAATCTCAAGATGGTACGGAAGGAAACGCTGTAAGCGAAGGCACAGGGATGCCGACAAACCCTCCTTCTGAAAAAACCGAACATACTGAGGTTGCGACGAATGCCGAAGATGCAAACCCGCCGTCGAAAGCCGAAAATTCTGATGAGGTGGGGCAAGGCGGGATGCAGGCTGATGAGGCGGACGGCAGGCAGGATGCGGAAGAGGGGTTGCAAGGCGACGACCCGGCCGCCCATTCTCCCCAAGATCAAGACCAAAACCCCCAAAATGCTGCCGATAACCGACCTAAAACAGGCGTGTTTGGCGAGAAATATTTTGACGGTACGGGAGACATTACAACTTTAGTGATAAATGGAGAAACTATTAATTTAAAGGAAGCTAGTGAGACTGTATCACGTAATCACCCCGGTTTGATGAGTGATTTTGACAAAGTAATGGTTTCTCAAAAACAATATACGCACCTGATTTATGGGGCGGCTAAATTAAAAGATGGCTCATATACTCTTTTTGTACAAGGTCAGCCGACAGAAGCCCTGCCGGAAGGTAAAGCTAAATATCAAGGTAAGGTGCTTCATTTCCGTTCCCGCAATGTTACTGATAAAACAGACTGGTTGAATGAAGGAAATTCATATAGGGCGACAGGTACGTTTACCGCAGAAGTCGATTTCGGTCAGAAGTCTGTAAACGGGACAATCAATAGTGGCGATGGTTTATATATGGGAACAAAGAAATTTGCCGCCACGATTGAGGGAAGCGGCTTTAAAGGCGGATGGGATACGAAAGAACAAGGAGATGTTGAAGGGAACTTTTATGGCTCTAATGGAGATGAAATGGCGGGCAGATACAGTTTCAATAAAACCCCTGGTAAAAATGATGTTTCGAGCGACAACGGCTTCGGTGTATTTGCAGGCAAAAAAGAAGCAAACGCCCGTTGATATTTATCCTGTGTTTCACAGTCGGGAACAGTGGCGTTTCCTTTAGACAGGGCATCGGGCAACACCTTGATGTGTTGTCCCACCTGCAGAAGCAATCCTAATTGAACGATTATCTGTATTACCGATTTGATTGATGAACTATGCCGTCTGAAAAATGTTTCAGACGGCATTTTTGGTTGCCGAAGATTGTTACTAAATAGCAAGGTGTGAATAAAACGGCGGATATAATCAAATATATGTAATGAGATTCCCAAAATCTTGGTAATAATGTATATTAGTCAAGTTAGCTAATCATGAGAAGTGTTATGTTTCAAGCGAATATTCATCAGGCAAAAACCAATTTGAGTCAATTGATTCAAAGAGCAGAAGCAGGGGAAATCGTTATTATTGCGAAGGCAGGTAAGCCTTGCGTCCAACTAACCGGTATTGAAAAACCGGCACGAAATGCAGGAAGGTTGAAAAAATTCAGTCATATGGAAAATACGGATATTTCACGTATTCTTGAGGATGACAATGAAACGGCAGCTTTATTTTTTGAGGAGTCGGCTCTGTGAGAAAGATTCTGCTTGATACCCATGCTTTGCTGTGGTGGTTGTTGGATGACAAGAAACTGGGGACATCTGCACGCAAACTGATAGAAAATCCGAGAAATGCGATCTTTGTCAGTGCGGCAAGTATTTGGGAAATTTCCATCAAGCAGAACAAGGGGTTGTTGAAATTACCGGAAGAGTTTTTTGATGTGCTTCAAGAAGAGGATTTTGAAATGCTGCCTATAGGTCTGTTTCATGCAAAACAGGCTGGAAGCCTTCCGGAAATACACAAAGACCCTTTCGATAGGATGTTGATTGCACAAACCCAAGCGGAAGGCTTTGAACTGATGACTGTCGATGAATATATTCCGCAATATGGAATTAGAGTTGTCAACGCATCAAGCTGACAAATATAGAAACTGTGTACACAAGAAAGACCGCCGAGGCGGTCTTTTCGGTTATTGTCTTCGCTTAAAAGCCAGACTTCCGTCGTGGACTATAGGTGTGCCCCGATCTGAATCTGCCGCACAATAAGGCAAGGGGATTAAAAATGCCGTCTGAAAAATGTTTCAGACGGCATTTTTTGATTGCCGATATGTTAACGGACGACATTGGCGCGCATGACCACGCGGACGTGGAACGAGCCTGCCTGACAGTCGTATTGCCCGCCTTGCAGCGTTTGCTTGTCAAAGTAGCTGTGGAAGCCGGTAACGCCGCGTCCGCCGAGTTTGCCGGCGGTCTGCTGGAATTTGCGGGCGGCATTGATTAGGGCGCGTTCGCAGGCCTCGGAGTCGGATTTGCCTACGCCGTTTGCCGCTTGCCGTGTAACCAGATTCCTGCCGTTTGCAACCGGTACGCCGCCGCCGCCGAAGCTGACGGGAATCCCGGATTCCAATACGCCGTCTGCAATGGCTGCATTTATTGCCGCCTGACCGTTGCTGCAACGGTAAATGATGTTTTTGCCGCCTCCTGCGGTGTCTCCACGGATGACTTTGCATGATTCTCCGGTCGGAGTGCCGGCGGATGCCGTGTGCGCGTTTTTAGGCGCGCGGCCGGATTGGCAGGCTGCCAGCATCAGGGCGGCGGCGGAGAGTATGAGGATTTTTTTCATGTCGGATGTCCTTGTTTGCTGTGGGAAATCATTAGCATTGTACCGTAAGATTTAACAAAATGCCGTCTGAAAACAGGTTTCAGACGGCATCGTGGCTTAGGGGTTCAATACGCGTGCGATAAGGGCTTTTTCTTTGCCCCGCATATTGGGGATTTTGACCTGAATGCCGTTGCCGGGTGCGACATCGACAGGCTGGCCTTTGCGGGTCATTTGTTCCAATTTGATGGTTTGGTTGCCGCCCGGGTGGATGATTTCGAGTGAATCGCCGACGGCGAAGCGGTTTTTGACTTCGATGGTCGCCCAGCCGTTTTCGTCGATTTCGGTAACGTGTCCGACGTATTGGCTTTGTTTGGCGATGGAGTGGCCGCTGAGGTAGTTTTGATAATCTTGGGTTTGGTGGCGCTCGAGGAAGCCGCTGGTGTAGCCACGGTTGGCGAGGCCTTCGAGTTCACTCAACAGGCTGTAATCAAACGGACGGCCTGCAACGGCATCATCAATCGCTTTGCGGTAGGACTGGGCGACGCGTGCAACATAATAGAGCGACTTGGTGCGGCCTTCGACTTTGAGGCTGTCCACGCCGATTTTGGCCAGTTTCTCAACCACTTCAATACCGCGAAGGTCTTTGGAATTCATGATGTAGGTGCCGTGTTCGTCTTCCATAATCGGCATCATCTCGCCGGGGCGGTTGGACTCTTCAATCAGGAAGACTTTGTCGGCGTAGGGGTGGCGTTTTTGACCGTTGATGCCTTCGAAATTTTGGTTGGCTTCTTCTTGGGCTTTTTCAAAGTTGAAGCCTTGTAGAAGCTGGGCGTCGCCCGCATCGCTTTCAGTGGCGTTGTGAACCTTGTAGTCCCAACGGCAGGAGTTGGTGCAGGTGCCTTGGTTGGGGTCGCGGTGGTTGAAATAGCCCGACAACAGGCAACGGCCTGAATAAGCGATGCACAATGCGCCGTGGATGAAGACTTCGAGTTCGATGTCGGGGCATTCTTGGCGGATTTCGGCGATTTCTTCCATGCTCAATTCGCGTGACAGAATAATGCGTTCGACACCGATGTTCTGCCAGAATTTCACGCCCCAGTAGTTGGTGGTGTTTGCCTGTACGGACAAGTGGATCGGCATTTCCGGCCATTTTTCGCGCACAGTCATAATCAAACCCGGATCCGCCATAATCAGCGCGTCAGGTTTCATGGCAATCAAGGGCTCCATATCCGAAACAAAGGTTTTGAGTTTGGAGTTGTGCGGCAGCGTATTGACGGTAAGGAAGAATTTTTTGTTGCGTTCGTGCGCTTCTTTAATGCCTTGCTCGAGGATGTCGAGTTTGGCAAATTCGTTGTTGCGGGCGCGCAGGGAATAACGCGGGCTGCCGGCATAAACGGCATCTGCGCCGTAGTCGTAGGCGGCGCGCATACGTTCGAGACCGCCTGCTGGCAATAAGAGTTCGGGTGCTTTCATCGTGTTTCCTTTTCGGTTGAAACCCCGCCCTTTAGGGCGGCAGGATCAGACTTTATTTGGGAGGGGCGTAACCCTTTCCGAATCAGGGCAACACATAGGGCGACGCTTTATGTGTCGTCCTGTGTGTTGAAACATGATTTGTGTGCTTTGTAAAAATGTTTCAGACGGCATTGCTGCAAATGCCGTCTGAAGGGTGTTTGAAGATGGGCGGATTATCCGCCTTTTCGTGTTCGCGGTCAATTTTGCCGGGAAATTTATAAGGATTTATCAAGTATTTGCCTGATTGGGATACAATGCGGCAGTTTGAATGCGAGAGAGAATGTGATGAGTCCTAAAATCGTGTTTTTCGACATTGACGATACGCTGTACCGCAAATATACGGATACCTTGCGTCCTTCCGTGAAAACGGCGGTGGCGGCTTTGCGCGGCAAGGGTATATTGACGGCGTTGGCAACGGGGCGGTCTTTGGCGACGATTCCTGAAAAGGTCAGGGACATGATGGCGGAAACGGGAATGGATGCCGTGGTAACGATAAACGGGCAGTTTGCGCTGCTGCACGGTAAAACTGTGCGCGAAGTACCGATGGATGCCGGTTTGATGGGCAGGGTTTGCGCGCATTTGGATGGCTTGGGCATGGATTATGCGTTTGTCGGCAGAGAGGGGATTGCGGTGTCCGCGCTGTCGGAATGCGTGTGCCGCGCCTTGCAGCATATCGCCAGCGATTTTTTTGCCGATAAGGATTATTTCTCAAGCAAACCGGTGTATCAGATGCTGGTGTTTGCGGAGGAAAACGAAATGCCGCCCTGGTCGGATATTGTGGAACGGGAAGGCTTGAAAACGGTGCGCTGGCACGAGGAAGCGGTCGATCTGCTGCCTGCGGGTGCGTCGAAAACAGACGGCATCAGAAGCGTGGTTGGGGCATTGGGTTTGGAAATGGCGGATGTGATGGCGTTCGGCGATGGTTTGAACGATGTGGAAATGCTGTCAGAAGTCGGGTTCGGCGTGGCAATGGGCAACGGGGAACAGGCGGCGAAAGAAGCGGCGAAATATGTTTGCCCCAGCGTTGATGAAGACGGCGTGTTGAGGGGCTTGCAAGATTTGGGCGTGATTTGAACGCATAATAACAACCCTGCCGGTTTCAGACGGCAGGGTCGGTTTTCAGCCCTTCATACAGCCTTCGTTTTGAAGCAGGGTAAATAAGGGCGCGCCGCTTGCACGGATATTCTTGCCGCCTTGAAGGTCGGTAAATTCCAAAATGGCGGCGGCTTCGACAATTTCTCCGCCGAGTTTGCGGATCAGCTCCAGTCCGGCAAGCATCGTGCCGCCCGTGGCAACCAAATCATCGACCAGCAGCACGCGCGAACCGGGTTTGACGGCATCGGTGTGAATTTCCACTGTCGCTTCCCCGTATTCGAGCGCGTAGCTTTGCGATACGGTTTCAAAAGGCAGCTTGCCTTTTTTGCGGATGGGTACGAAACCGACGTTGAGCTGGTAGGCGAGTGCCGCGCCGATAATGAAGCCGCGCGCGTCCAAACCGGCAACGATGTCGATTTTCTGATCCATATAGCGGTAAACCAATAAATCAACTAAAAGGCGGAAGTATTCCGCACTTTGCAGGACGGGCGTGATGTCGTGGAATAAGATGCCTTTTTGCGGCCAGTTTTCGATTTTGCGGATTTTGTCGGCAAGCGCGCCGACACTCATAGCTTCGGGATGAACCAGCATTGTGTGTTCCATGTTTGATGTTTTTAACGCCATATTGTAGCCGTCAGCCTGCCGCTTGCCAAATCAATCAAAACAATAGCGGCAAAATATGGGCATCGGTAAATAGGAAACCGAGTGTCCGTTGTGATACAATCGGCTGGAAAATATACAGGTAAAAAATATGTCCGCTTATCGAAAAGGCAACATCTTTATCATTTCGGCCGCTTCCGGCACGGGCAAAACCACGCTGGTGTCGCGGCTGTTGGCAAACCATAACGGTTTGCGCGTTTCCGTGTCGCACACGACGCGCCCGCCGCGTGAAGGCGAAGCAAACGGCGTACATTATCACTTTGTTTCCAAAGAAGAGTTTGAGTCGCTTATCGCGCAGGAAGCTTTTTTGGAATACGCCGATGTGTTCGGCAACTATTACGGCACAAGCGCGGAGGGCGTGAATGCGTTGGCGGCGGCAGGCTATGACGTGATTTTGGAAATCGACGTTCAGGGCGCGGCGCAGGTTCGCGACGCGCTGCCTGAAGCCGTCGGCATCTTTATCCTGCCGCCTTCTTTCGACGTACTTGCCGCGCGCCTCAACGGACGCGGGACGGACAGTCAGGAAGTTATCCAAAGGAGGCTGTCGAAGGCAAGGCATGAAATCGAACAGTCCGTATTGTTCGACTTTGTCGTGGTCAATGACGACTTGGCGCGAGCGGAGGAGGATTTGGTTCATATTGTGAGTTCTTGCCGTCTAAAAAAATCCGTGCAACTGGGGTTTATTGCGAATTTGTTGGAAAATTCCTAGAAAACGGCGAAAATATCCAGTTCCCATTTTTAAATATTCTTGAAAGAAAGCAAATAATATGGCACGTATTACCACAGAAGACTGTACCGGAAAAATTTCCAACCATTTTGACCTGACATTGGTAGCGGCCCGTCGGGCCCGCCAGCTTGAGAACGGCAATACGCCGCTTGTGGACGATGTCCGCAATAACAAACCGACCGTTACCGCATTAAGGGAAATCGCCGCCGGGCATATCGGTACGGAACTGTTGACGCGCAATAAATAAATTCTGCCGGAAACGCACGTCGGCACATTCTGCCGCCGTGCAGTCCGACGGTTTGAAATGAAAAAACACATACATCCCGAAAGCCGTCTGAAATGCCCGCCCCCCAACCTTCCGCCCCTTATGATCCCCTGACCGCCGAAGCGCGTGCCCTGCTTTTCCATACCGCCTCCTACCTCAAGCCTGAAGA
Organism: Neisseria polysaccharea; assembly: GCF_963392925.1. Taxonomy (NCBI): domain Bacteria; kingdom Pseudomonadati; phylum Pseudomonadota; class Betaproteobacteria; order Neisseriales; family Neisseriaceae; genus Neisseria; species Neisseria polysaccharea. Next base: position 4,674 of record NZ_CAUJNZ010000025.1, on the reverse strand, counting down.
ACAGGTTGAGCTCGAGAAGGCTGTTGCCTATGCATTTCACGCTCATGACGGACAAACCCGGAAAAGTGGCGAACCATACATTACGCATCCAATTGCCGTTGCGACGCAGCTCGCCCTTTGGCATATGGACGTACAGGGTCTTTGTGCAGGTGTAATGCACGATGTGCTGGAAGATACAGGCGTTATGAAAGAGGAGATGGCCGCAAGATTCGGCAATACGATTGCCGAGATGGTGGACGGTCTGTCCAAGCTTGAAAAACTCAAATTTGAAGATCATGCAGAGCATCAGGCGGAGAGTTTCCGCAAACTGATTTTGGCAATGACCAAAGATGTACGCGTGATTGTCGTTAAACTTGCCGACCGTCTGCATAATATGCGGACACTCGGTTCGATGCGTCCGGACAAGCGTCGCCGTATTGCAAAAGAAACCCTTGAAATCTATGCGCAAATTGCCAACCGTATAGGTTTGAATAATGCATATCAAGAGCTTCAGGATTTATCTTTCCAGAATCTCCATCCCAATCGCTATGAAACCATGAAAAAGGCGATGGATAAGAGTCGGAAAAACAGGCAGGATGTTGTTGGAAAGATTTTGCGTGCGTTCAGCCAGCGTTTGGTAGGGGCGAACATAGAAGCCAAAATCAAGGGTAGGGAAAAGAACCTGTACGGCATCTATCGGAAAATGTTAGAAAAAAAACTGCATTTCTCCGAAGTTATGGATATTTACGGTTTCCGTGTCATCGTTAACAGTATTCCTGCATGTTATGCTGCGCTCGGAGCATTGCACAACCTCTATCAGCCCAAGCCCGGACGGTTTAAAGACTACATCGCTATTCCGAAAAGCAACGGTTATCAAAGTCTGCATACGACTTTGGTCGGGCCTTATGGTTTGCCGGTTGAAGTGCAGATACGTACCAGGGAAATGGATGCTGTTGCCGAAGGTGGAATCGCCGGACATTGGAGCTATAAATCAGATTCCAAAACGGTCGATCAGGCAGTGCTGCACACCAATCAATGGTTGAAAAACATTTTAGACTTGCAGGCAAGTAGTGCCAATGCTATTGAGTTTCTTGAACACGTCAAGGTAGATTTGTTTCCAAACGAAATATATATCCTTACGCCAAAAGGAAAAATCCTAACATTGCCCAAGGGTGCAACACCTATCGATTTTGCTTATGCGGTGCATACCGATATTGGGCATAAAACCGTTGCCGCACGTATCAACAATATCATGATGCCGTTGCGTACGAAGCTCAAAACCGGCGATTCCGTCGAAATTATTACATCCGAACATGCCAAACCCAATCCCGCGTGGTTGAATTTCGCCGTGTCAGGCAGGGCGCGCAGCGCCATACGCCAATATATTAAAAACCTTAACCGGCACGATGCGGTCGTTTTGGGAGAGAGTCTCTTACAAAAAGCCCTGTCCAGTTTGCTGCCCAAAGATGTCCTGCTTTCAGACGGCATCAAAGAAAAATACCTTGCCGATCTCAACGACAAACAGACTTCATTTGAGGAAGTGCTGTACAACGTCGGTATGGGGCATACCCTGCCTGTTTATGTCGCCATGCACATTGCCGAGTTGGCAGGGGAGCATTTCGGCAGCGAGGTCAGGCTCAGTTCCATTAAAGTCGATGGTCAGGAAAGCGGGCATATTCATTTTGCAGAGTGCTGCCACCCTGTTCCCGGCGATTCCATCCGTTTGCTGTTGGTTAAGGGAAAAGGCATGATTATCCACAGGGATACCTGCCCGACGTTGTTGAAGTCCGATCCCGAACAGCAGCTGGATGCAGACTGGGAAAATATGAACGGGCAGAACTACCGTGTCGGGCTTCAAGTCCAATCGGAAGACAGCCACGGCCTGTTGGCATTAATGGCGCAAGCGATTTCCGATTCCGGTGCAGACATTGAGTCGGTCGAAACACCATCCAAATCCCAGTCGGGAACGGAAGGTTTTGTCGAATTTAAATTCTTATTGAAAGTTAAGAATTTGGATCAGTTGAATCAGATTATTCAAAATCTGCACAGCATCCCATATATCCGCAAAGTCATCAGAAGTTGAAGCAGGTAAAACGGGTTGCCTTTTTGAGTAATAGACAACCCGTGTTATGGTTTATCCGTTCAATTGCTTATCTGCCTGTATGCTTTTGACGATAAGTTGCGCACCTTTGAGGGTGGTATCCCCGCCGCTTCGGATAATCGTTTTGCCGGCCGTGCTGCTGATATGGGTGTGGCGGTAAGCTGCTTTTGTCTGATTGCTGTAGCTACTTGTTGAAAGAAAGGTCGTCTGAAACCGTATTTGTTGTTTCAGACGGCCTCTTAGCTCAAACCTTGAGAAGCGCATACGTGCGTTCCGCACACATCCTACTTGTTGAGTTTAGGTTTCATATGGACTACGGCTTGCTGATTTCAGACGATCTTTTTAATTTAGTTGGGTTTTCAACTCAACTTACACACTTAATCTGAAAGTTCATACAGCATATCCAAAAAGGCATCAAAACTATCTGCAATATGGCTAGTTACCATTTTCGTATCTCCATTCTCATCTTCATAAAAATCATCATGATACATCAGAATGATACATGGATTTTCATTGCATTTTCTGTAATCAAAACAGATATAATCGCCATTGGCTGAAATCCCAAAAGTAATTACTTTTTTTGCATACCCATATTCATCATCAATACATGAATAGCTATAAATATCTTCATAGCCTAAATTTTGCTTATACCCTAAAAATGAAATGTCTCTTTCATCATTTTCACCGTATTGATTGACAAAATTGAAAATATTTTCTTTAGGGTATAAATGATCATGTTTGCTAAGAAGTGATACATATGAAACAGGAAAAACGACCCCTGCATCTTCAGCAAATTGTTGAATTGTTCTTATTGGAACCAATCCCTCATCTGATGATATTGATAGTTCTTCCATGTTCACTGATCTTTCTTTAACGATTTTTGACCGGTATGTCTAACAGCGTTATGAATACTATTAGGAATTAACTGCATATTATTAGGAGGGCTTTGCGCATTATGATGCCATGTATAACCAGGAATTTTTTCATTTCCTGCTTTAATCTTCGTTATTTGTTCATTAGTAAATTGATTTTTGGGCACTTGTCCACGTTCAATAGTTTTCCATAAATCTTTACTAGCTACCCTCATCTGTCCCGTATTTGTTCAAATATACGGCAAGCCTTTCAACAATCCGCATTGCCGCTTCATCTTTACTTGTTTCGGGAAAAGACAGTTCCCCGTCGTCCCCGATAATGGTAATCCGGTTGGTCGGTTTGCCCATCGCGATTGAAACATCATTGGCAACGATCACCGGTATTTTTTTCTTAATACGTTTTTCCCGCGCATATGCCAATACATTCTCCGTTTCAGCGGCAAAACCGATGCAGAACGGCGGGTTCGGCAATGAGGCAATAGAAGCCAAAATATCGGGGTTCTCATCCAATTCGATGGATAACGGTTTGGCATTTTTATCTTTTTTGAATTTTTGCGTACTCCTGTTTTTAACCTTATAGTCTGAGACGGCGGCAACAGAAATAAAAGCATCTTGTTTGTCGATTAAACGATGCACTGCGCGATGCATATCTTCAACACTGACGGTTTGAACCGTATTGGATATACCGAAAGGCAGTTCGGTTTGAAGTTGCCCGTAAATCAGGCTGACTTCCGCACCGGCGGCACGGCACGCCCGCGCCAAAGCCACGCCCATTTTCCCGCTGGAAATATTTGTGATGCCCCTGACAGGGTCAATGGCTTCAAATGTCGCACCTGCGGTAATCAAGATTTTCTTGTCCCTTAAAATTTTCGGTGTCCACAAGTCTGGAAGCAAATCCAGCAATTCGGCAGGTTCCGGCATCCTTCCCATACCATTTTCTCCGCAAGCCTGTTCGCCCAAGCCCGGCATATAGACAGTAATGCCGTCTGAAAGCAGTTGTGCGATATTCCGTTGGTTGGCAGGGTTGAGCCACATTTCCACATTCATCGCGGGAGCGATGGCAAGAGGACATTTCCGTGCGGCTGCCAGATTGGTCAGTAGGTTATCTGCCACGCCGTTACAGATTTTTGCCACGGTATTCATACTTGCCGGCGCAATCAGAAAAACATCCGCATTCCGGGTCAGGTTGATATGTTCCATACCGTTTGAACCGTTGCTGCCGTGCGTGTCGGTCAGAACGGGATTGCCGCTCAAAGCCTGAAAAGTCAGCGGAGAAACAAATTCAGTTGCCGAGCGGCTCATAACCACCGTAACCGAATGCCCCTGTTTTTTCAGCAGTCGCACCAACTCGCAAGACTTATACGCCGCAATACTGCCCGTTACACCTAAAAGAATATGTTTGCCCATTTTGACAATTTCTAATTACGAAGAAAAAACAGCATCCATTCTATAACAAAGTACGGATACATTAGTTACCGTTTTGGATACAAAATGCCGTCTGAAGCCCCAAGTTTCAGACGGCATATTCACAAAGGCGCACCAGTCAGAGGAGGGGGAGGAAGGGATTATTGGAGGCGGCGCAGCATTTGGCAGAAATAAAAAACCTTATCCGACAGAGATATGACGAATTTCCCAAAAAAATCCCGCTGAAAGTATTGACCGTATACGTCTTCAAGCGTATAGTTCGGTTCTTCGCCACTGACGAAGCGGCGGTGATAAAGC
>NZ_CAUJNZ010000024.1:0-14051 GCF_963392925.1 Neisseria polysaccharea | reverse complement strand
TGAAGTTCCTGCTGGAATGACATTTTAGACCCCTCTCAAATATCGGTTAATCGAATTTGTCAAGGGGTTTGATTCAGGTTTTACACTCCCTTAACTGAAGCGCAATATATAAGGGTTATCTGTTAACCCTTTATTTTTACCCAAATACGTTTACATTTTTAAACTTATCAACTTAAAGGAACGATTATGTTATTCACGCCATTCACTTTTCCAAACGGCAAAACCGCCAAAAACCGTATCTTCAAATCCGCCATGGAAGAGCAACTTGCCCAAAACGACCAGCCGTCTGAAAAACTTGTTCGCCTGTACGACACTTGGGCAAAAGGCGGTGCAGGTATGTTGGTTACGGGCAATGTGATGGTCGCCGAAAGCGGCAAAGGTTCGATAAATGATGTGGTGATTTCAGACGGCCGCAGCCTTGAGATGCTGAAAAAATGGGCGAAAGCCGGTACGCAAAACGACACGCTGCTCATCATGCAAATCAACCATGCGGGCAAACAGTCGCCTGCGGTGGTCAATAAAACGCCGCTTGCGCCGAGCGCCGTGCCGCTGGTGGGCATGGACGGCTTTATCAATCCGCCGCGCGAATTGACTGCCGATGAAATCAACGGGCTGATTCAGCAATTCATGCAAACCGCGAAAATTGCCGAACAGGCAGGCTTTTCAGGCGTACAAATTCACGCCGCGCACGGCTATCTCATCAGTCAATTCCTCTCGCCGCACCACAACCGCCGTCAAGACCAATGGGGCGGCAGTTTGGAAAACCGTATGCGCTTCCTTTTGGAAATCTACACTGCTATCCGCGCCGCCGTGGGCAAAGATTTCTTAGTGGGTGTAAAACTCAATTCGGCGGACTTCCAAAAAGGCGGTTTTGACGAAAGCGAATCGGTACAGGTGGTACAAAAACTGTCGGAAATGGGCATTGATTTTATTGAAGTTTCCGGAGGCAACTACGAAAGCCCGCAAATGCTCGCCGCCAAAGACAGCATCCGCAAACGCGAAGCCTTCTTCATCGATTACGCCGAAAAAGCCCGTGCAGTCAGCCAAGTTCCGCTGATTATCACCGGCGGCTTCCGTTCGCAAAACGCCATGGAAGACGCCTTATCCAGCGACCATTTGGATTTAGTCGGCGTCGCCCGTCCGTTTGCCTTAGTCCCTGATTTGGCAAAAAAAATGCAAAACGGCACCTACCAAACCGTGCAAACCGACCGCATCCAAACAGGCGTGGCATTTGTTGATAAAAAAGCAGGAGCGATGCTGGAAATGAACTGGTATATGACGCAAATGGACTTGATCGGACAAGGCAAACAGCCCAATCCCAAATTGTCGGCGTGGAAAGTATTGCTGAAAACCTTGTGGGAAAACGGCAAAGCGGGATTGAGTACCGGCAGGGCTTGAGAATGGTCAAAATGCCGTCTGAAACGGGTTTCAAAACCTTTTTTCAGACGGCATTTGTTTGGGCAGACGGTTTAGTCCAAGGCTTTACGTGCGCCGGCAAAGAGGCGGTACCAGCCGGACAGTTCCGTCCAGCCTTCCGGTTTCCAGCTCATTTGCGCGGCGCGGTACACGCGTTCGGGGTGGGGCATCATGATGGTCACGCGGCCGTCGGCGTTGGTCACACCGGCGATGCCTTGCGGCGAGCCGTTGGGGTTGAGCGGGTAGGTTTGGGTCACTTGGTTTTGACTGTCCACATATTGCAACGCAATGCCCAAATCGGCAGAAATGTTGCCGCCGTGAAGCGCGAAGTCGGCGCGGCCTTCGCCGTGGCTGACCACGACGGGCAGGCTGGAGCCTTGCATTTCGTTCAGAATCAGCGATGCGGATTTCGGAACATGAACCATGCTCAGGCGCGCTTCAAACTGTTCGCTCAAGTTGCGTTTGAACTTCGGCCAGCCTGCCGTGCCTGGGATAATCTCGGCAAGGTTGCTGACCATTTGACAGCCGTTGCACACGCCCAATGTCAGTGTGTTCGGATCGGCAAAGAAGGCGGCGAATTGGTCGCGCAGAGCAGTGTGGAACAGAATCGATTTCGCCCAGCCTTCGCCTGCACCGAGTACGTCGCCGTAGCTGAAGCCGCCGCACGCCGCCAGCATTTTGAAGTCGGCAAGGTGGACGCGGCCTGCCATCAGGTCGGACATATGCACGTCGTAGGCATCGAATCCGGCGCGGGTGAACGCGGCGGCCATTTCGATTTGCCCGTTCACGCCCTGTTCGCGCAGGATAGCGATTTTGGGTTTCGCGCCGCTGTTGACAAACGGCGCGGCGATGTCTTCGTTCACGTCAAATTTCACGTCGGCAAACAATGCGCTGCGGTCGTTTTCGCCAATCAGGGCAAACTCGCTGTCGGCGCAGGTGGGGTTGTCGCGCAGGCGTTGGATGGCGTGAGAAGTTTCCTGCCATGCGCGTTGCAGGTCGGCGCGGGTTTGTTCTAGGAAATAACCGTAACCAAAGAAAGAAACAGATTCATTGTCAAAATCAGGAGAGCCAATCCAGCTTACTGCATCGATTAAGTTAGCTGCTTTAAATGCCGCATCAACATAATCCCTATCTTGTTGGCGGATTTGAATAACCGCACCTAATTCTTCATTGAATAAAATTTTAATGGCGGCATGATTATAAAGTTCGTCAGATAAGCCTTCGGCTGGATCACCTTGGAAATCCGGGTGATGAATCGGCAGGAATTTATCCATCAGGCAATCTATATCGGCACTGATACCGCACCGCCCCGCAAACGCCATCTCCGCCAGCGTCGCAAACAAGCCGCCGTCGCTGCGGTCATGGTATGCCAAAAGTTTGTCTTCGGCGACAAGCTGCTGAATCACGTTGTAAAACGCTTTCAGACGGCCTGTATCGTCCAAATCGGGCGCATCGCCGGTCATATTGTTGTACACCTGACCGAACGCGGAGCCGCCCATACGCGCTTTGCCGAAGCCCAAATCGACAAATAGCAATACGCTGTCTCCGACGTTTTTCAATTCAGGCGTAACGGTTTTGCGTACGTCTTGAACCGGCGCGAACGCGGAGATAATCAGGCTCAACGGCGAAACGACGGATTTTTTCTCTTCGCCGTCCTGCCATACGGTTTTCATCGACAAGCTGTCTTTGCCCACGGGGATGCTCAAATCCAATGCCTGACAGGCTTTGGAGACGGCTTCGACGGTGCGGTAGAGTTTTTCGTCTTCGCCTTCGTTGCCGCACGCCGCCATCCAGTTGGCGGAAAGCTTGATGTTGCCGATGTCGCCGATGTTGACCGCCGCGATGTTGGTGATGGCCTCGCCGACGCACATTCTGCCCGAGGCAGGCGCGTCAAACAGGGCGACGGTCGGTTTTTCGCCCATAGACATCGCTTCGCCGCGATAGGTGTTGAAGCCCATCATGGTCACGGCGCAGTCGGCTACCGGGGTTTGGTATTTGCCGACCATTTGATCGCGGTGTGTCAAACCGCCGACGCTGCGGTCGCCGATAGTAATCAGGAAATTTTTGGCGGCTACGGCAGGCAGGCGCAAAACGCGGTAGGCGGCTTCGGTGATGTCGATATTGCCCGCATTAAATGGTTTTTTCCCAAAGGGATTCCCTTCGGTCGCATACGGCGTAACCGTTTTGTCGGTACGCGTGGTTTTAGGCGGTTTGCCGAGCAAGACATTCAGCGGTAAATCGACAGGGTTGTTGGAGAACAAGTCGTCGCGAACTTTCAAATGGCCGTCGCCGGTCGCCGTGCCGACCACGGCAAACGGGCAGCGTTCGCGTTCGCAGATGGCGCGGAAGGCATCCAAATCTTTTTCCAAAATCGACAAGACATAACGCTCTTGCGATTCGTTGCACCAGATTTGCAAAGGCGTTAAACCGTGTTCTTCCAGCGGCACTTCGCGCAGCTCGAATACCGCGCCGCGTCCGGCATCGTTGACCAGTTCGGGGAAGGCGTTGGACAGACCGCCCGCGCCGACGTCGTGGATGGAGATAATCGGGTTTTTGTCGCCGAGCTGCCAGCAGCGGTCGATGACTTCTTGAGCGCGGCGTTCGATTTCGGGGTTGCCGCGTTGCACGGAGTTGAAGTCCAAAGACGCGTCATTTGTACCGGTATTCATCGAAGAAGCCGCGCCGCCGCCCAAGCCGATAAGCATACCCGGACCGCCCAGTTGAATCAGCAACGCGCCTTCGGGGATTTCGTCTTTATGCGTCTGCTGCGCCTGAATGCTGCCCAAGCCGCCCGCAATCATAATCGGTTTGTGATAGCCGCGAACCTGACCGTCAAACTTCTCTTCAAAGGTACGGAAGTAGCCCAAGAGGTTCGGGCGGCCGAATTCGTTGTTGAACGCCGCGCCGCCGATGGGGCCTTCAATCATGATGTCCAGCGGCGAGGAAATGTGTTCTGGCTTGCCGTAGTCTTGTTCCCACGGCTGTTTGAGGTCGGGGATGTTGAGGTTGGACACGGTAAAGCCGGTCAAGCCTGCTTTCGGGCGCGAACCTTTGCCCGTCGCGCCTTCGTCGCGGATTTCGCCGCCCGCACCCGTCGCCGCACCCGCAAACGGCGCGATGGCGGTCGGGTGGTTGTGCGTTTCCACTTTCATGATGATATGCGTGTCTTCTTCGTGGAAACGGTAGCCTTGGTTTTCCGCCGCATTCGGATAGAAACGCTCGATTTTCGCGCCTTCGATCACGGACGAATTGTCTTTATAAGCAACGACCGTACCTTCGGGATGCGCGTTGTGCGTGTCGCGTATCATGCCGAACAGGGATTTCGGTTGTTTTTCGCCGTTGAGGATGAAGTCGGCGTTGAAGATTTTGTGGCGGCAGTGTTCGCTGTTTGCCTGCGCGAACATCATCAGTTCCACATCGGACGGATTGCGCTGCAAAGCCTGATAGTTTTCAACCAGATAATCGATTTCGTCGGCGGAGAGTGCCAAACCCATTTCGGTATTGGCTTTGACCAAAGCCTCTTTACCGCCGCCCAAAACATCGACGGTGGAGAAAGTTTCGGATTCGAGATGGTGGAATAATTTGGATGCCGTCTGAAAATCGGGCAGCACGGATTCGGTCATGCGGTCGTGCAGCAACGCCGCCCATTGCCGTTTCTGTTCATCGGTAAGCGCACCTTCCAGCCACACCGCCATGCCGCGCTCGATGCGTTCGATGCCTGCCAAACCGCAGTTTTCCGCGATATTGGTTGCCTTGGAAGCCCAAGGCGAAATCGTGCCCAAACGGGGCGTTACCAAAAATAAATGCAAGCCTTCGCGCGCTTCGGGCGTTTCTTTAACGCTTTGCGCCGCCAACAAGGCTTGCAGTTTTTCGACAGTCGCGGCATCCAATGCTTTCTCGCTGCCGACGAAATACCAAAATTCGCTGCTTAATTTGACTTTGGGCAGACCGAGTGCGGCTGCTTTTTGCAAGAGTTTTTCAACACGGAAATCGGAAAGGGCGGTAACGCCGCGCAAGGGCAAAACGACAGACATGATTCAGCTCACAAATGCGGTTGGGAAAATGTCATTATACGCGAAAAGGACGGTTTCGTTAGCGCGTGTAAGCGAAAAAATGTTTACAATTTTACAAATACAATCAATGTAAAAACCTTTGTCATGTCAGTCGCGTTCTGAGAAATGTAATTTATATTCTGAAATATAGTAAAATCACGTCCGCTTTTGAAATTGTTTGGACAAGCTAAGAAGGAGTTATGCAATGTTTATTGTTTGGAGTGGGAAGGGGCTTTTGGTTGTTTTGTCTCTGATTATCGGAGTTATCTGTGGTTTTGCCTTGGGAGATTGGTTGAAAGATGCAATTTCCTCAAATTTCGTTTTTATGTTAAGCCTTTGTATTGCTGCACTTTGCAACTACTTCTTTAGTAAGTGGTTTATTTCCGATAAAGTAAAAACCTATACTGACAATGAAACAGGAGAAATAATCGGCGTGAGAGACAACTCAAGCCTGTTTTTTCTGCGCAACCGGTATTGGACATGGATTTTCGTCTTTTTGGCTGCTGTTTTTTTTGTAATGTTCATAATCGAACAATTTTAGCAACGAGGCATTGATATGTATGTTTTGCATGTCAAACACATTGTTTTATCGGACAGTAATCCCCGCAGGATGTCGACTCAAGAATTTCCGTAGATGCAAATATGGAATCCTAAAGGAACAATTATGAAAAAAATCGAAGCCATCATCAAACCGTTCAAACTCGACGACGTGCGTGAGGCGTTGACGGAAATCGGCATTACGGGCATGACCGTCAGCGAGGTTAAAGGGTTTGGAAGGCAGAAGGGGCATACGGAGATTTACCGGGGCGCGGAATACGCCGTCGATTTCCTGCCCAAGGTCAAAATCGAGCTGGTGTTGGCGGATGACGCTGTGGAACGCGCGATTGACGTGATTGTCGAGGTGGCGCGTTCGGGCAAAATCGGCGACGGCAAGATTTTTGTGCTGCCGGTCGAGGAGGCAATCCGTATCCGTACGGGCGAACGTTCGGACGCGGCGGTTTGAGCGTTTGGAATGGAAATGCCGTCTGAAACGCGGAATACCCCTTTTCAGACGGCAGGAAAACACCACCCTGCCAATAATTCAAGGAAAACCAATTATGCCTGTTTCACATCCTTATTTTGAAACCTTATCGGCAGGAAGCCCGGAAAACGGACCGGACGTTTGCTGGGAACGCGAGCTGCCTGTCAACGGCGATACCGTCGAAGTCTGTTTATGGACTGGCGGCGACGATGAACTGACTGCCGAAAAATTAGACGCATTCGCCGCGTTTTTAGCGCGTTTGGAAGAAGCGGACAAAATGGCCCGAGCCGCCATTGCCGAATATTTAACCGAAGACGGCGAATATTTGAATTTCCACATCACTGAAATAGAAGATGCGGACTACCCCGACAACCCCGAAGAATTTGCCCGCGCCATGCGTTTGGAGAGCATCTCTTTATGGACGGAGGAGCTGCCAAACTGCGACTCGATTGTGATGGACTACATGATAGACCGAGAAAAAAGCGACGAAATACTGGCCGTCAAACTGTTCGCCGACGGCGGCATATGCGGCATCGACTGGGAAAGTTAGCCCCTTTTCAGACGGCATTTTCTTTTTGAGCTTCAGATGTGGTGGACGATGAGTTTTTTGCCTTCGTAGTCGAGTACGTCCACATCCATGTCGAACAGTTCTTTGATGTTGTGTACGGTGAACACTTCTTCGGGCGTGCCGGTCAGGGCGACTTTGCCGTTTTTCATGGCGACGACGTGGTCGGCGTAGGCAGCGGCCTGGTTGATGTCGTGCAATACGACGACGGTGGTGCGTTTGTGTTCGTCGGTCAGCCGGCGCAGGATTTGCATGAGGGAGCGGGCATGATACATGTCGAGGTTGTTCAGCGGTTCGTCCAGCAAAACGTAGTCGGTGCGCTGGCAGAACACCATGGCAATCATGGCGCGTTGGCGTTGTCCGCCGGAAAGCTCGGTCAGGTAGCGGTCGGCGAAGTCTTGCAGGTGGAACTCGGCAAGCGCTTCTTCGACGATGGTTTTGTCGTTTTCAGACGGCCTGCCTTGGTGGTAGGGATAGCGGCCGAACATCAACAGGTCGCGCACGGTAATGCGGCTCATGATGCTGTTTTCTTGGGTAAGGATGGAGAGCGTGCGGGCGAGTTCGGCGGTGGGGGTATCGGCAAGGTTTTTGCCGCGATAGGCGATGCTGCCGCTTTCAAGCGGGCGCAGCCGCGCCATAAAGGAAAACAGGGTGGATTTGCCCGCGCCGTTGGGGCCGATTAGCGCGGTAATGCCGCCTTCAGGGATGTCGAGGCTGACGTTGTCCAGAATGGGGCAAGTGCCGATGTGGAAGCTGACGTTGCGGATGGTAATCATAGGCGGATTCGAATATGGGGAATTGGATTTTCAGACGGCCTTTAAATGATGAGGCCGTCTGAATTTTATTCCTGTATGGCGTGGTTAGATTTCGCTGACGGTAACAAATTCGGGGTGGTCGGCTTGGTCAATCAGGAAGGCGCGGACGCGTTCTTGCCAGAGTTCGCCGAATTGTTTGAGTTCTTCTGCGCTTGCGCTGCCGCCGACGGCTTTGGGCATAAGTTCGCGCATTTCGGGTGCAAAGGGTTGCAGGGCGGCGTTGAGGCTGACGGCGACGGTTTTGCCGTTGTCTTTGCGGCGCAGGGTCAGTGTGCCGTTGATTTCGCCTGCACCAAAGGATAAGAGGTTGCGGCGGGCGAAGCGTCCCTGTATTCCGATGCCTCCGAAGCCGGTTTCGGGGGCTGCGCCGGTGAGGAGTTGGACGACGGACGAGGTAACGCCGACCGTGCCTTCGTCGCGCGCTCCCTGCATGGCGGCTTCGATGCCGCCGCGTTCGGGCAGCTCTTCTCCGTAAAGGGCTTTCAGACCTTTGATAACCATCAGGTACGCGCCCGCGACGGTCGGGCAGGAATGTCCGCACAGGCGCACGGCATCGGCGTAGCGGTAAGTGAGGATGCCGTTTTCGGCCGCGCCGAGGAATGCGGCAAGCGCGTCCCTGACGGTGATGGTCGGGGCTTGGTTGAAGAATGATGGGAAACGTTCTTGCGTCATATGGTTTGTCCTTTCGAGGCGGGCTGCCGTTCAGACGGCATCCGTCATTTTTTGTGTTTTAAAACGAGATAGAGGAAAACGAGTCCGCCCGCAAATTCGACCACCACGCTTAATACCGCCTTCATGCCCAAGAAGTGTTCGAATACGGTCTGTCCGCCGACCAGGAGGATGCCGCCGACACAAACCGTCATCGGCAGGCGGACGGAATGGCGCACGGATGGGGAAAAGTGGTTGGCAAGCGAGGCGGCGAGAAGCCCGAAAAAGCTTACCGGACCGACCACGGCGGTCGCCGTCGCCACCAATGCGGCAATCCAAAGCAGTATCCATAAGGTGTTGCGCGTGTAGCTGATGCCCAAATTGATGGCTTGGTCGCGCCCCAAAAGGTGTACGTCCAAGCGGTAGCGTTCACGCCAAACGACCGCCGCGCTAATGAGCAGAATCAGCGCGCCTATGCCCAAAAGTTCGCTGTGTACGGTATTGAATCCGGCAAACATATTCGCCTGCGCCGCCGTAAATTCTTCGGGGTCGATCATGCGCGAAAGCAGCGATGACAGGCTGCGGAACAAAATCCCGAAAATCACGCCGATTAAAATCATACGCGGCAAATCGCGCCCGCCCTGTTTGATGAGCGTGTAGAACAATAGCAGCGAGCCGCCCATCATAACAACCAGTTCAAAGCCGAATTTGCCCGTCAACGGCAGGGAAGCATAGCCCACGCCGCCGAACGTAAACACCAGCAAGGTCTGCAAAAACACATACAGCGAATCGAAACCCAAAATCGAAGGGGTCAGAATCGGATTGTTGGTCAGTGTTTGGAAAAGCTGGGTGGACACGCCGACCGCATAGGCGACCATCAGCAGCGCGGCAAGCTTGGTCAGCCGCAGGTGCAGTACAAAATCCCAATCGCCTTTGACGTTGAGCGTCATAAACAGGATGCAGGAAACCAGCAACAGCGCAAAGGCAACCCACAACGGACGGCTGCTTCCTGCCATAAAACCGATATTTTTTTCAGACGGCATGAGCAGGTTTCCTTAACAAAAGCCACAAAAACAAAGCCGTACCCAACACACCAAAAACCGTAGAGACCGGAATTTCAAACGGAAACACAATCACGCGTCCGATAATGTCGCACAATAAAACCAAAGACGCGCCCAACAAAGCCACCGCAGGCAGGCTTTGGCGCAGCCTGTCGCCTATCAGGCGGCTGATGATGTTCGGCACGACCAGCCCGATAAACGGAATATTGCCGACCGTTACAATGACCAGCGACGTAATCAAAGCCACAATAATCAAACCCGACCACAACACCGCCGTCCGGTTCAAACCCAAATTCACGCTGACCGTCTCGCCCAGCCCCAAAATCGTCAGCCGGTCGGCAATCAGATAGGCAAACACCGCCAAACCGCCCGTAATCCAAAGCAGCTCGTACCGCCCCAGCAGCACGCTCGAAAAATCGCCCTGCTGCCACACGCCCAACATTTGCAGCATCTCAAACTCATACGCGACAAACGTCGCTACCGCCTCAACCACGCCGCCGAAAATAATCCCCACCAGCGGCACCATTAATTGCGCCGTCGGCGGCAGGCGGCGGATAAGTATCATAAACACCAGCATTCCGATTAGCGCGGCAACGGCGGCAACCGACATTTTGACCGGCAGCGGCGCGGCAGGCAGCAGCAGGGACATCAGAAGCAAACCCAAAGCCGCACTCTGACCCGCGCCCGCCATAGAAGGTTCGACAAAACGGTTGCGCATCAGAATCTGCATAATCATCCCCGCCACCGCCATCGATGCACCCGTCAGCACGATGGCGAATGTGCGCGGCAGGCGGCTGACCAGCATCAGTTCGGTGCTGTCCGACAGCGAAAACACATCAGACCAGCGGAAATCGGCAACGCCGACCGACAGGCTGACGGCAAACAACACTGCCAGCAGCAGGAGGTTGGTCAGGTTGAGGGAAAAAGGTTTGGCAGTCATAAACAGAAGGGAAAAGCGTTAAGGCGTAGAAGATTCAAACAAGGCAGCCCGACCGTCGGAGCGGAAAGCCTTGTTTGAAGCCTCCATATCGGGCAATGCCGTCTGAAACACGGTAGGCGGTTTGCATCCGTGTTTCAGACGGCATCGAATGCCGCCGTTTCATTATTTTGCCGCGTTAAAAGCGTCGGCAACCTGTTTGCTTGCATTCAGCAGCTCTTGCGCACCACCGGCCGCCAAATAAGTTTCAGGAACGAGGTAAACGACCTGTCCTTTTTTCCAAGCGGTCGTTTCGGCAACCAGCGGATTATTCAACACGTCTTTCGCCGCCTGACCCTCTTCGCCGATGGCCGCGCTGCGGTCAAGGACGAACAGCCAGTCGGGATTTTTCTCTTTCAGGTATTCAAAGCTGATAGGCTGACCGTGGCTGCCTTCTTTGATGGCTTCGTCAACGGCCGGAACGCCGATGTCTTTATGCAACCAACCGCCCAAACGTGAGGAAGGGCCGAAAGCCGACATCTTACCGCCGTTGACCAAAATCACCAAACCCTTGCCTTTGCCTTGCGCGGCAGTTTTCGCGGCTTCAAAAGACGCGTCGATTTCCGCCTTCAGCTTGTCCGCTTCCGCCTGTTTGCCGAAGATTTGCGCCAGCGCGTCGATGCGCTCTTTGGCACTTTCTTTCAGATTGGCGGTATCGGCGGTCATTTCGATGGTCGGCGCGATTTCGTTCAATTTGTCAAACGCCTTGGCGGCGCGGCTGCCGATGATGATGAGCTGCGGTTTGTAAGCGTTGAGTGCTTCGTAATCCGGCTCAAACAAAGTTCCGGCAGGTTTGGTCGTTTTGAAATATTCCTCTAAATACGGCAGGCGGTTTTTATCGACGGACAAACCGGTTTTCACGCCCAGTTTGCTCAAGGTGTCGAGCATACCCAAATCGTAAACGGCGATGCGTTCGGGGTTTTGCGGTATTTGAACATCGCCGCGCGCGGTTTTGACGGTAACGGACGCGCTTTCGGATTGTGCGGCGGAAACTGCCTGTTCTTTGGCTTGTGGGGCAGAGTCGGAATTTTGCGGCGAACACGCGCCCAAGGCGAGGACGGTGCATACGGCTAAAGCAGTCAAACGTAACATAGGTGTCTCCAAAATGGGGATATTGGGGCAAAGCCGCCGGCCGGACAAACCGGAACGGCTTTAGAAAGGATAAATGATAACCTATATCAAATTATCAGGACAGATGCCGCCTGAAAGGCTTTCAGACGGCATTTTTTCGGGATATGCGTTTTAGAACTTGTAGTTCACACCCAAACGGACATCACGGCCCACACCCGGCAGGGTATTGGTCCAGCGTTGGCTGTGCGGATAGTAGAACTTGTTAAACACGTTGTTAACCGAAAGATTGACATTGAGCGTGTCTTTGCCCAGCGGTTTCCAGTTGGCGAAGATGTCGTTCACACCGAAACCTTTGCGTACAACGTTTTCCAAGTTGCCTTGGCGGTCTTTTTGACCTGCCGCCAATATCGAACCCACGGCTTTTTGAACATAGCGTCCGCGCCAGCCGATTTCCAGATTCGGGTTTTTGAAGCGGTAGGCAAGGGAGGCTGTCCAAGTGCGACCGACTTGTGCGCCAAATTCAGGGTTCGCGCTCAACAGCTTGTCTTTGTGCGTATCGTAACCGTAAAAGCGCGGTTTGCTGTGGCTGACGCCGACTTTGGCAGTCAGACCGCCGGTGCGGTAGGACGCGCCCAATTCGTAACCGTGGTTTTTGATGTAACCGGCATTGACGGCTTCACGGACGGCGACAGAGTCGTGGCGGTTTTGCGGATTGGCAAGCGCGTCTTTGATGGTTTGCCAAAAGTAGCTGCCGTTGGCGGCAAACGTGCCGTCGTTGTAGTTGAAGCCGATTTCGGTATTGCGTGCGCGTTCGGCTTTGGTGCCGTCGGCAATCGAGATAATGCCGCGTTTACCGTGGGTTTGCAGCGCGTCATACAGGCGCGGGCTGCGGCTGGCGTAGTTGTGGCTCGCGCTGAAGCTCCAGTGTTCGTGCGGCTGCCAAATCACGCCGAAACTCGGGTTAAGGCTGCTGCTTGAAACGGTTTTGCCGTCGTGGGTTTTCACCTTGAAGCGGTCGTAACGCAGCCCGCCGGTCAGGGTAAAGCCGTCAATCTCGTGAATGGCTTCGATATACGCGCCGGTATCGGTTTTGGTCGGGTTGGTCAGACGGTAGGCTTTGGCAATGTTTTCATTGTCACGGTTCTTCTTTTTCTCTTCATCAGTTGCATCTTTTTTATCTTCAATTTTAAATTGTGAATTCAAAAATGCTTGCGGTTTGATTTCCTGATGGCGGTAGTTGATACCGTATTTCAACAGGGTTTGTTCGGCAAGGCGGCTGTCGAAGTTGAAGTTCATACCCCGAGTGGTGATTCGGGTATGGTTGGGGCCTTCTACATTGCCTGCGTAACCGCTGTCTTTGTCATCGGCGGAATAGCGTTTCTTTTCCAACACATAGGCGTTGGCATCCAGTTTTTCGACAAAGCCCAAGTTTTTACCCGTGTACTCCAAATTGGTGTTGGATTGGGTGGTTTCGCGGTAAGCAGGGGCTTGGCGTTTAATATTTATCCGTGAATCGTCGCCGCCGACGGTAAATTCTTCACGCACAGTGCGGATGCCCCGGTGTTGGTCTTTCATATGGCTCAACACGATGCGGTGGTCGTCGCCGCCGAAGGTTGTTCCGATTTTGGCGAGGTAGCTGCGTTTGTCCAGCGCGCTGTACGGTACGGTTTTGCCGCCGTTGGCATTGCGGAAACCTTTGCCGGCTTCGTAATCTTTTTCATCGTTGCGGCTGTAAGAGAACAAGCCGTCGAAGTTGCCTTCTTTTCCGAATACGCTTGCGCCGTAGCTTACGCCTTCGTTGCTGGCAAAGCCGCTGTTGAGGCGCACGCCCCAGTTTTTATCCAAGCCTTTGAGCAGGTCTTGGGCATCGACGGTTTTGGCGATAATCGCGCCGTTGGTCGCGCCGATACCGGCAGAGGCGGAACCTGCGCCTTTCTGTACGGAAACGACTTTAACCAAAGCGGGATCGACAATAAATCTGCCTTGGTGGTAAAGGATTTGGCTGTCGGAATAGGCGTTGTCCACCTTGATGTCGACAGAGTTCTGACCCATGCCGCGCAAGGTCATGTGTTGGGACGTGCCGTTACCGCCGCCGAAATCGATGGACGGCTCTTCTTTTAAGAGTTCGCGCATATCGGTTGCGGTGCTTTCGTCTTTTTGTTGAAGCGTAACGATGTTGGTACGGATTTTGCTGCCTTGGCGGTCGCCTTTTACGGTAATGGTATCCAATGCGACATTGGCGTTGCCTGCCGCGTGGGCAAAACCTGCCGCAAGTGTGAGCGAGAGCAGGCTGAGACGGAACAATGGGGTATTCATTCAATCGTCCTCTTGAGTATATGAAGGGAAGTAAATCCAAACCGTTAAGATTTGGCAGAATAAGAAAAATAATTAATAATTATTTTTATTTATATTAACAGGGGGGGGGG
>NZ_CAUJNZ010000023.1:0-16015 GCF_963392925.1 Neisseria polysaccharea | reverse complement strand
CTGTACCGGCGTTGAAATGTTCCGCAAACTGCTGGACGAAGGTCAGGCAGGCGACAACGTAGGCGTATTGCTGCGCGGTACCAAACGTGAAGACGTGGAACGCGGTCAGGTATTGGCCAAACCCGGCACCATCACTCCGCACACCAAGTTCAAAGCAGAAGTGTACGTATTGAGCAAAGAAGAGGGCGGCCGCCATACCCCGTTCTTCGCCAACTACCGTCCGCAATTCTACTTCCGTACCACCGACGTAACCGGCGCGGTTACCTTGGAAGAAGGTGTGGAAATGGTAATGCCGGGTGAAAACGTAACCATCACCGTAGAACTGATTGCGCCTATCGCTATGGAAGAAGGCCTGCGCTTTGCGATTCGCGAAGGCGGCCGTACCGTGGGTGCCGGCGTGGTTTCTTCTGTTATCGCTTAAGTTTAGAGGCCAATAGCTCAATTGGTAGAGTATCGGTCTCCAAAACCGAGGGTTGGGGGTTCGAGACCCTCTTGGCCTGCCAAATAAAAAATTAACCGGCCTTGTGCCGGTTAATTTTTTTGTATTTGTTATTTAGTAAACTCTCTTGCCATTTACATGGATTGAGAATAGACAGATGCTATGATGGGTAAATAATATGACAGAACATACGCCTGAAAAAAAGAACGTTAAAGTGGATCAACTGGTTGTTCAGGATAAAGAATCTGCATCTAATTCCGGTAAGGAAGGTTTTTTTGCATATTTCTCAAATTCTTGGTCCGAATTCAAAAAGGTGGTTTGGCCTAAGCGTGAAGATGCTGTCAGAATGACTGTATTTGTTATAGTGTTTGTTGCTGTGCTTTCTATATTTATCTATGCGGCAGATACAGCAATTTCGTGGTTATTTTTTGATGTATTGCTGAGAAGGGAAGGTTGAGATGTCGAAAAAATGGTATGTTGTACAGGCGTATTCGGGGTTTGAGAAGAATGTCCAACGAACATTGGAAGAGAGAATTGCCCGTGAGGAGATGGGAGATTATTTCGGACAAATTCTGGTGCCTGTAGAGAAAGTTGTTGATATTCGCAATGGTCGTAAGACTATTAGTGAAAGAAAGTCATATCCGGGGTATGTGTTGGTGGAAATGGAAATGACGAATGATTCTTGGTATCTTGTAAAGAGTACGCCTCGTGTTTCCGGATTTATCGGAGGAACGGCTAATAAACCCATGCCTATTAGCCAAAGAGAAGCTGAAATTATTTTGCAACAGGTTCAAACTGGTGCTGAGAAACCCAAACCAAAAATCAAATTTGAAGTTGGTCAGCAGATACGTGTGAATGAGGGGCCGTTTGCCGATTTTAATGGTGTTGTTGATGAAGTTAATTATGAGCGGAACAAGTTGCGTGTATCTGTTCAGATATTTGGTCGTGAAACACCTGTCGAGCTGGAGTTTGGGCAAGTTGAGAAGATTAACTAATTTTATACTTGAAAAATAAGTATTAAAACGATAAAATTAAAAATTAATTTGGGGAGCGGAAATGGTTCCGCGTTATACCCGTTTCTAGGAGTCCTATAAAAGTGGCAAAGAAAATTATCGGCTACATCAAACTGCAAATTCCTGCAGGTAAAGCCAATCCATCTCCCCCAGTTGGTCCTGCTTTGGGTCAACGTGGTTTGAACATCATGGAATTCTGTAAAGCATTTAATGCTGCAACCCAAGGTATGGAACCTGGTTTACCAATTCCAGTCGTGATCACTGCATTTGCAGATAAATCATTCACTTTTGTGATGAAAACTCCACCAGCTTCTATTTTGTTGAAAAAAGCTGCTGGTCTGCAAAAAGGTAGTTCTAATCCTCTGACTAACAAAGTGGGTAAATTGACTCGCGCTCAGTTGGAAGAAATTGCTAAAACTAAAGAGCCTGATTTGACTGCTGCTGACTTGGATGCAGCTGTCCGTACTATCGCCGGCTCTGCTCGCTCAATGGGCTTGGACGTGGAGGGTGTTGTATAATGGCTAAAGTATCTAAACGCTTGAAAGCTCTGCGCTCTTCTGTTGAAGCTAACAAACTGTACGCAATCGATGAAGCAATTGCTTTGGTTAAAAAAGCTGCTACTGCTAAATTTGACGAGTCTGTTGACGTATCTTTCAATCTAGGTGTTGATCCTCGTAAATCTGACCAAGTTATTCGTGGTTCAGTCGTTCTGCCTAAAGGTACCGGTAAAACAACTCGCGTAGCTGTATTTACTCAAGGTGCAAATGCAGATGCTGCTAAAGAAGCTGGTGCAGATATTGTCGGTTTTGAAGATTTGGCCGCTGAAATCAAAGCTGGTAACCTGAACTTTGACGTTGTTATTGCTTCTCCTGATGCAATGCGTATCGTTGGTCAATTGGGTACCATCTTGGGTCCTCGTGGTTTGATGCCAAACCCTAAAGTAGGTACTGTTACTCCTAACGTTGCTGAAGCAGTTAAAAATGCAAAAGCAGGTCAAGTACAATACCGTACAGATAAAGCCGGTATCGTTCATGCAACTATCGGTCGTGCTTCTTTCGCTGAAGCTGACTTGAAAGAAAACTTCAATGCGTTGCTGGATGCTATCGTTAAAGCCAAACCTGCTGCTGCTAAAGGTCAGTACCTGAAAAAAGTTGCTGTATCTAGCACTATGGGTTTGGGTGTTCGCGTTGATACTACAAGCGTGAACAACTAAGAAATTTTCAGGTGATCCAGTTTTCTGGATTACCTGAATTTGGGCTACTTAAAATTAAGTAGATGTCCAAGACCGTAGGGATCGTAAGATTTAATCGTAACTGCCCTACGCAGACGGTAGTCCTGAAACACATTGCAAGATTGCTTGTAAGATGTCTTTTTAGGTTACCGCGCTGGTGGGATATCATTTCGGTATCCTGTTTATAAACAGTGGGAGGTAGACCTTGAGTCTCAATATTGAAACCAAGAAAGTGGCCGTAGAGGAAATTAGCGCAGCAATTGCTAACGCTCAAACTCTCGTAGTCGCTGAATATCGCGGTATCAGTGTTTCCAGCATGACTGAGCTTCGTGCGAATGCACGTAAAGAAGGCGTTTACTTGCGCGTTCTGAAAAATACTCTGGCTCGTCGCGCAGTAGAGGGTACTTCATTCGCAGGTTTGGCCGATCAAATGGTTGGTCCATTGGTTTACGCTGCTTCTGAAGATGCTGTTGCTGCTGCTAAAGTGCTGCACCAATTCGCGAAAAAAGATGACAAAATTATCGTTAAAGCCGGTTCTTACAATGGCGAAGTGATGAATCCTGCTCAGGTTGCTGAGTTGGCTTCTATTCCAAGCCGCGAAGAGCTGTTGTCCAAACTGTTGTTCGTTATGCAAGCTCCTGTATCAGGCTTTGCACGTGGTTTGGCTGCTTTGGCAGAGAAAAAAGCTGGCGAAGAAGCCGCTTAATCGATTTTGTTTCATTTAATCAATTATTTTTTAATACAATATTTGGAGTAAAATAGCATGGCTATTACTAAAGAAGACATTTTGGAAGCCGTTGGTTCTTTGACCGTAATGGAATTGAACGACCTGGTTAAAGCTTTTGAAGAGAAATTTGGCGTTTCTGCTGCTGCCGTTGCAGTTGCAGGTCCTGCAGGTGCTGGTGCAGCTGCTGCTGAAGAAAAAACTGAATTTGACGTAGTATTGGCTTCTGCCGGTGATCAAAAAGTTGGCGTGATTAAAGTTGTCCGCGCTATCACTGGCTTGGGTCTGAAAGAAGCTAAAGACATCGTTGACGGTGCACCTAAAACTCTGAAAGAAGGTGTTTCTAAAGCTGAAGCTGAAGACATCCAAAAACAACTGGAAGAAGCCGGCGCTAAAGTCGAAATCAAATAATTTGATGCTTCCTATGAAGGCTGGCAGTTTTCTGCCAGCCTTATTTTGCTTCTTAAAATAAGCATCAGGCATTGTTTACATTTATTTGCATAGTCTTTATAAAATCATTGCAAATAAATGTAAATATCAGGTTGATGCATGCCGTTGTTTCAGACGGCCTATTATTTAAAATTGCTTTTCGGAGTGTATATGAGCTATTCGTTTACCGAGAAAAAACGTATCCGTAAGAGTTTTGCAAAGCGAGAGAATGTCTTAGATGTTCCTTTCCTGCTGGCAACCCAAATTGATTCTTATGCGAAATTTTTGCAGCTGGAAAATGCTTTTGACCAACGCACTGATGATGGTCTGCAAGCAGCATTTAATTCTATTTTCCCGATTGTGAGCCATAACGGTTATGCGCGCTTGGAGTTTGTGCATTACACATTGGGCGATCCTTTGTTCGATATTCCTGAATGTCAATTGCGAGGCATTACTTATGCGGCTCCATTGCGTGCCCGTATCCGTTTGGTGATTTTGGATAAAGAAGCATCTAAGCCGACTGTAAAAGAAGTTCGTGAAAACGAAGTGTATATGGGCGAAATCCCATTGATGACGCCAAGCGGTTCGTTTGTGATTAACGGTACTGAGCGTGTGATTGTTTCCCAGCTGCATCGTTCTCCTGGCGTGTTCTTTGAGCATGACCGTGGTAAAACACATTCTTCCGGTAAGTTGTTGTTCTCTGCTCGTATTATTCCTTACCGTGGTTCATGGTTGGATTTCGAATTTGATCCAAAAGATTTGCTGTATTTCCGTATCGACCGTCGTCGTAAAATGCCGGTTACGATTTTGTTGAAAGCTTTGGGCTACAACAATGAACAAATCTTGGATATTTTCTACGACAAAGAAACTTTCTATTTGTCTTCAAACGGTGTTCAAACTGATCTGGTTACAGGCCGTCTGAAAGGTGAAACAGCCAAAGTTGATATCTTGGATAAAGAAGGCAATGTACTGGTCGCTAAAGGTAAACGTATTACTGCAAAAAATATCCGTGATATTACCAATGCAGGTTTGACTCGTCTGGATGTAGAACCAGAAAGCCTGTTGGGTAAAGCATTGGCTGCTGACCTGATTGAACCGGAAACTGGCGAAGTATTGGCTTCTGCTAACGATGAAATTACAGAAGAACTGTTGGCCAAACTTGATATCCATGGCGTAAAAGAAATTACGACCCTTTATATCAATGAATTGGATCAAGGTGGTTACATCTCCAGCACTCTGCGTACAGACGAAACTGCTGATCAGCAAGCTGCACGCGTAGCAATTTACCGCATGATGCGTCCTGGCGAACCGCCTACCGAAGAAGCTGTTGAGCAGCTCTTCAACCGCTTGTTCTTCAGTGAAGACAGCTATGATTTGTCTCGCGTAGGCCGTATGAAATTTAATACGCGTACATACGAGCAAAAATTGTCTGAAGCACAGCAAAACTCTTGGTATGGCCGTTTGCTGAACGAAACTTTGGCCGGTGCATCTGAAAAAGGCGGTTACGTTCTGAGCGTTGAAGACATCGTTGCTTCCATTGCCACATTGGTTGAACTGCGTAACGGTCATGGCGAAGTAGACGATATTGACCACTTGGGTAATCGTCGTGTTCGTTCTGTGGGTGAGTTGACTGAAAACCAATTCCGCAGCGGTTTGGCTCGTGTAGAACGTGCAGTTAAAGAGCGTTTGAACCAAGCAGAATCTGAGAACTTGATGCCGCATGACTTGATCAATGCGAAACCTGTTTCTGCCGCGATTAAAGAATTCTTCGGCTCCAGCCAATTGAGCCAATTTATGGATCAGACCAACCCCTTGTCTGAAGTAACCCATAAACGCCGTGTATCCGCATTGGGTCCGGGCGGTTTGACCCGCGAACGTGCCGGCTTCGAGGTGCGGGACGTGCATCCGACCCACTACGGCCGCGTATGTCCGATTGAAACGCCTGAAGGTCCGAACATCGGTTTGATCAACTCATTGTCCGTTTATGCGCGCACCAATGATTACGGTTTCTTGGAAACGCCTTACCGCCGCGTTATCGACGGCAAAGTAACCGAGGAAATCGATTACTTGTCTGCCATCGAAGAAGGCCGCTATGTGATTGCACAGGCGAATGCCGATTTGGATTCAGACGGTAATCTGATTGGTGACTTAGTTACCTGTCGTGAAAAAGGCGAAACCATTATGGCAACGCCCGACCGCGTCCAATATATGGACGTGGCAACCGGTCAGGTGGTATCCGTTGCGGCATCCCTGATTCCATTCTTGGAACATGATGACGCGAACCGTGCATTGATGGGTGCCAACATGCAACGTCAGGCAGTGCCTTGCCTGCGTCCTGAAAAACCGATGGTCGGTACCGGTATCGAGCGTTCTGTTGCCGTTGACTCTGCTACTGCAATCGTTGCCCGCCGAGGCGGCGTGGTCGAGTATGTCGATGCCAACCGCGTTGTGATCCGTGTCCATGACGACGAAGCGACTGCCGGTGAAGTGGGTGTCGATATTTACAACTTGGTTAAATTTACCCGTTCCAACCAGTCTACCAATATCAATCAGCGTCCTGCCGTCAAAGCCGGCGATGTTTTGCAACGCGGTGATTTGGTGGCCGACGGCGCGTCCACCGATTTGGGCGAATTGGCTTTGGGTCAAAATATGACCATCGCCTTCATGCCGTGGAACGGTTACAACTACGAAGACTCGATTCTGATTTCCGAAAAAGTGGCTGCGGACGACCGCTATACTTCGATTCACATTGAGGAATTGAATGTTGTTGCCCGCGATACCAAGCTGGGTGCGGAAGACATTACCCGCGATATTCCGAACTTGTCCGAGCGTATGCAAAACCGTTTGGACGAATCCGGTATCGTTTATATCGGTGCGGAAGTAGAAGCCGGCGATGTGTTGGTAGGTAAAGTAACGCCTAAAGGCGAAACCCAGCTGACTCCTGAAGAAAAACTGCTGCGCGCCATCTTCGGCGAAAAAGCGTCTGACGTAAAAGATACTTCATTGCGTATGCCTACCGGTATGAGCGGTACGGTTATCGACGTTCAAGTCTTTACCCGAGAAGGCATCCAACGCGACAAACGCGCCCAGTCGATTATTGATTCCGAGTTGAAACGCTACCGTTTGGATTTGAACGACCAATTGCGTATTTTCGATAATGACGCATTCGACCGTATCGAACGTATGATTGTTGGTCAAAAAGCCAATGGTGGTCCGATGAAGCTGGCTAAAGGCAGCGAAATTACTACCGAATATTTGGCAAGCCTGTCCAGCAAACATGATTGGTTTGACATCCGTCTGGCTGACGAAGATTTGGCCAAACAGTTGGAACTGATTAAATTGAGCCTGCAACAAAAACGCGAAGAAGCGGATGAGTTGTATGAGATCAAGAAGAAAAAACTGACCCAGGGCGACGAGCTGCAACCGGGCGTACAAAAAATGGTGAAAGTATTTATCGCCATCAAACGCCGTCTACAAGCCGGTGACAAAATGGCGGGTCGCCACGGTAACAAAGGTGTGGTATCACGCATTCTGCCAGTGGAAGACATGCCTTACATGGCGGACGGTCGTCCTGTGGACATCGTACTGAACCCGTTGGGTGTACCTTCCCGTATGAACATCGGTCAGATTTTGGAAGTTCACTTGGGTTGGGCAGCAAAAGGTATCGGCGAGCGTATCGACCGTATGCTGAAAGAGCAACGCAAAGCCAGCGAGTTGCGCGAGTTCTTGAACAAACTCTACAACGGCAGCGGTAAGAAAGAAGATTTGGATGCCCTGACTGATGAAGAAATCATCGAACTGGCCTCCAACCTGCGTAAAGGCGCATCTTTCGCATCGCCGGTGTTTGACGGTGCGAAAGAGTCTGAAATCCGCGAAATGCTGAATTTGGCTTATCCGAGCGATGATCCTGAAGTTGAAAAATTGGGCTTTAACGACAGCAAGACCCAAATCACGCTGTATGACGGACGCTCTGGCGAACCGTTTGACCGCAAGGTAACAGTAGGTGTGATGCACTATCTGAAACTGCACCACTTGGTTGACGAAAAAATGCACGCGCGTTCTACCGGTCCATACAGTCTGGTTACCCAGCAGCCTCTGGGCGGTAAAGCCCAATTCGGCGGTCAACGTTTCGGTGAGATGGAGGTTTGGGCACTGGAAGCATATGGCGCAGCCTACACGCTGCAAGAGATGTTGACTGTGAAGTCTGACGACGTGAACGGCCGTACCAAAATGTACGAAAACATCGTCAAAGGTGAACACAAAATCGATGCCGGTATGCCTGAATCCTTCAACGTATTGGTTAAAGAGATTCGCTCACTGGGCTTGGATATCGATTTGGAACGTTACTAAACAGAAGTTTTCAGACGGCCTTTCAAGGTCGTCTGAAAAAGCGGTTTCAGAATAAGAATGAAGCAATCGGCATTTAGGCCGTCTGAAATCAAAAGTACCGTTTCCCAATATCGAAAATCCGCCATGCGGTAAAAATACTTCCTTCAAGGAGCAGAAATGAATTTGTTGAACTTATTTAATCCGTTGCAAACCGCAGGTATGGAAGAAGAGTTTGATGCCATCAAAATCGGTATTGCCTCTCCCGAAACCATCCGCTCATGGTCTTATGGCGAAGTTAAAAAACCTGAAACCATCAACTACCGTACGTTCAAACCTGAGCGTGACGGTTTGTTCTGTGCCAAAATCTTTGGCCCGGTCAAAGACTATGAATGTTTGTGCGGTAAATACAAACGCTTGAAATTTAAAGGCGTAACCTGTGAAAAATGTGGCGTAGAAGTGACCCTGTCCAAAGTGCGCCGCGAACGCATGGGTCACATTGAATTGGCAGCACCAGTTGCCCATATTTGGTTCTTGAAATCCCTGCCTTCCCGCTTGGGTATGGTACTGGACATGACTTTGCGCGACATCGAACGCGTATTGTACTTTGAAGCATTTGTGGTAACCGATCCCGGCATGACTCCGTTGCAACGTCGTCAATTGCTGACTGAAGACGATTACTACAACAAGCTGGACGAATACGGCGACGATTTCGATGCCAAAATGGGTGCGGAAGGTATCCGCGAATTGCTGCGTACCTTGAATGTAGCAGGTGAAATCGAAATCCTGCGTCAAGAGCTGGAATCTACCGGTTCTGACACCAAAATCAAAAAAATCGCCAAACGTTTGAAAGTATTGGAAGCCTTCCACCGTTCCGGTATGAAACTGGAATGGATGATTATGGATGTGCTGCCGGTATTGCCGCCTGATTTGCGTCCGTTGGTTCCATTGGATGGTGGTCGTTTTGCCACTTCCGATTTGAATGATTTGTACCGCCGCGTTATCAACCGTAACAACCGTCTGAAACGTCTGTTGGAACTGCATGCGCCCGACATTATCGTCCGCAACGAAAAACGTATGTTGCAAGAAGCAGTTGACTCTCTGTTGGATAACGGCCGTCGCGGTAAAGCCATGACTGGTGCCAACAAACGTCCGCTGAAATCATTGGCTGACATGATTAAAGGTAAAGGCGGCCGCTTCCGTCAAAACCTGCTGGGTAAACGTGTGGACTACTCCGGCCGTTCCGTGATTACCGTAGGTCCATACCTGCGCCTGCACCAATGCGGTCTGCCGAAAAAAATGGCGTTGGAACTGTTCAAACCGTTCATTTTCCACAAATTGGAAAAACAAGGTTTGGCCTCTACCGTTAAAGCAGCGAAAAAATTGGTAGAGCAAGAAGTACCGGAAGTATGGGACATCTTGGAAGAAGTCATCCGCGAACATCCGATTATGCTGAACCGTGCGCCGACCCTGCACCGTTTGGGTATTCAAGCGTTTGAACCTATCTTGATTGAAGGTAAAGCGATTCAGTTGCACCCATTGGTGTGTGCCGCGTTCAACGCCGACTTTGACGGCGACCAAATGGCGGTACACGTTCCATTGAGCTTGGAAGCACAAATGGAAGCACGCACGCTGATGCTGGCTTCAAACAACGTATTGTCTCCAGCCAACGGCGAACCAATTATCGTACCTTCTCAAGATATCGTATTGGGTCTGTACTACATGACCCGCGACCGTATCAATGCCAAAGGCGAAGGCAGCCTGTTTGCTGATGTGAAAGAAGTGCATCGTGCATACCATACCAAACAGGTTGAACTGGGTACGAAAATTACCGTACGTCTGCGTGAATGGGTGAAAAACGAAGCAGGTGAGTTTGAGCCTGTCGTTAACCGTTATGAAACAACCGTCGGCCGTGCATTGTTGAGCGAAATCTTGCCTAAAGGCCTGCCGTTCGAGTACATCAACAAAGCGCTGAAGAAAAAAGAAATTTCTAAACTGATTAACGCATCATTCCGTCTGTGCGGCTTGCGCGATACGGTTATCTTTGCTGACCACCTGATGTACACCGGTTTCGGTTTTGCGGCAAAAGGCGGTATTTCCATTGCTGTTGATGACATGGAAATTCCAAAAGAAAAAGCAGCCTTGCTGGCTGAAGCTAATGCCGAAGTTAAAGAAATCGAAGACCAATACCGTCAAGGTTTGGTTACCAACGGCGAACGTTACAACAAAGTGGTCGATATTTGGGGTCGTGCCGGCGATAAAATCGCTAAAGCGATGATGGATAACTTGTCCAAACAAAAAGTCATCGACCGTGACGGCAACGAAGTTGACCAAGAATCCTTCAACTCTATTTACATGATGGCTGACTCTGGTGCTCGTGGTTCTGCGGCTCAGATTAAACAGTTGTCCGGTATGCGTGGTTTGATGGCCAAACCTGACGGCTCGATTATTGAAACGCCGATTACCTCTAACTTCCGCGAAGGTTTGACCGTATTGCAATACTTTATTGCGACTCACGGTGCGCGTAAAGGTTTGGCGGATACCGCGTTAAAAACGGCAAACTCTGGTTACCTGACCCGTCGTCTGGTAGACGTAACCCAAGACTTGGTCGTTGTTGAAGACGATTGCGGCACTTCAGACGGCTTTGTGATGAAAGCAGTGGTACAAGGCGGTGATGTGATTGAAGCATTGCGCGATCGTATTTTGGGTCGTGTTACCGCGTCTGACGTTGTCGATCCGTCAAGTGGCGAAACATTGGTTGAAGCCGGTACGTTGTTGACTGAAAAACTGGTGGATATGATTGACCAATCCGGTGTCGATGAAGTCAAAGTCCGCACCCCGATTACTTGTAAAACCCGCCATGGCTTGTGTGCGCACTGTTATGGTCGCGACTTGGCACGCGGTAAGCTGGTTAACGCCGGTGAAGCAGTTGGTGTGATTGCTGCACAATCCATTGGTGAACCGGGTACCCAGTTGACCATGCGTACGTTCCACATTGGTGGTGCGGCATCCCGTGCGGCAGCAGCCAGCCAAGTTGAAGCCAAATCCAACGGTACGGCACGATTCAGCAGCCAAATGCGTTATGTTGCCAACAACAAAGGCGAATTGGTTGTCATCGGCCGCTCTTGCGAAGTCGTGATTCATGATGACATCGGCCGTGAACGCGAACGCCACAAAGTACCTTACGGTGCCATCCTGCTGGTACAAGACGGTATGGCCATTAAAGCCGGTCAAACCTTGGCAACTTGGGATCCGCATACCCGTCCGATGATTACCGAACACGCAGGTTTGGTGAAATTCGAAAACGTGGAAGAGGGTGTAACCGTTGCCAAACAAACTGACGATGTAACCGGTTTGTCCACTTTGGTGGTGATTGACGGTAAACGCCGTTCCAGCAGCGCATCCAAACTGCTGCGTCCGACTGTGA
Source organism: Neisseria polysaccharea (assembly GCF_963392925.1). Lineage (NCBI taxonomy): Bacteria > Pseudomonadati > Pseudomonadota > Betaproteobacteria > Neisseriales > Neisseriaceae > Neisseria > Neisseria polysaccharea. The sequence continues at coordinate 4,426 of NZ_CAUJNZ010000023.1, read as the reverse complement.
AATTGTTGGATGAAAACGGTCTGGAAATCTGTATTCCCGGTACTTCTACTCCGGTATCCATGGCGTTCCCAGTGGGCGCAGTGATTACTGTGCGCGAAGGTCAGGAAATCGGTAAAGGTGACGTATTGGCGCGTATCCCGCAAGCCTCTTCCAAAACCCGCGACATTACTGGCGGTCTGCCGCGCGTTGCCGAGTTGTTTGAAGCACGCGTGCCGAAAGATGCAGGTATGCTGGCGGAAATTACCGGTACCGTTTCCTTCGGCAAAGAGACCAAAGGCAAGCAACGTCTGATTATCACTGACGTGGACGGTGTAGCATACGAGACTTTGATTTCCAAAGAGAAACAGATTTTGGTACACGACGGTCAAGTGGTAAACCGAGGCGAAACCATTGTGGACGGCGCGGTCGATCCGCACGATATTCTGCGTCTGCAAGGTATCGAAGCACTGGCACGCTACATTGTCCAAGAGGTGCAAGAGGTTTACCGCCTGCAAGGTGTGAAGATTTCTGATAAACACATCGAAGTCATCATCCGTCAGATGCTGCGCCGTGTGAATATTGTCGATTCAGGCGAAACCGAATTTATTACCGGTGAGCAAGTTGAACGTGGCGATGTGATGACAGCCAATGAAAAAGCTTTGGAAGAAGGCAAAGAGCCGGCACGTTACGAAAACGTACTGTTAGGTATTACCAAAGCCTCTCTGTCCACCGACAGCTTCATTTCTGCCGCATCGTTCCAAGAAACAACCCGCGTTCTGACCGAAGCCGCCATCATGGGTAAACAAGACGAGTTGCGTGGTCTGAAAGAGAATGTCATCGTCGGTCGTTTGATTCCTGCCGGTACCGGTTTGACTTACCACCGCAGCCGTCATCAACAATGGCAAGAGGTGGAGCAGGAGACTGCTGAAACCCAAGTAACGGATGAATAATCTTCGGTGCGTTTATTCAATACAAAACCGCAAGCTTTAAGCTTGCGGTTTTTCTTTCAGACGGCATTTAAATTATTAGTGATTTCCTTTCTGGTAATAGTTGTTTATGAGTATAAGGGACCTAAATGTTTATCTGAAAAAAGAAAAATGATGAATCTTCCTGATCTTGCGCTTGACTGTATGCTTGCAATAAAAATATAATTCCACTCTTGTCGACAAGGTGTCGGCAAGTATTTAACTCAACAGGACGAGAAAATATGCCAACTATCAACCAATTGGTACGCAAAGGCCGTCAAAAGCCTGTGTACGTAAACAAAGTGCCTGCACTGGAAGCTTGCCCGCAAAAACGTGGCGTGTGCACCCGTGTATACACGACTACCCCTAAAAAACCTAACTCTGCATTGCGTAAAGTATGTAAAGTTCGCCTGACCAACGGTTTTGAAGTCATTTCATACATCGGCGGTGAAGGCCACAACTTGCAAGAGCACAGCGTCGTACTGATTCGCGGCGGTCGTGTAAAAGACTTGCCAGGTGTACGTTACCACACTGTACGCGGTTCTTTGGATACTGCAGGTGTTAAAGACCGTAAACAAGCCCGTTCTAAATACGGTGCTAAGCGTCCTAAATAATTATCGGGACTCAAATAGGCACGTCGGCCGCCTAAGCTGAACAACGGCCGAGTAAGTGAATACTCAATTGGGTATTCATGGGAATTGACCCAACTGAATAGATTAAAGGAAATTAAAATGCCAAGACGTAGAGAAGTCCCTAAGCGCGACGTACTGCCAGATCCTAAATTCGGCAGCGTTGAGCTGACTAAATTCATGAACGTATTGATGATTGACGGTAAAAAATCTGTTGCAGAGCGTATCGTTTACGGTGCGCTGGAGCAAATTGAGAAAAAAACCGGCAAAGCAGCAATCGAAGTATTTAACGAAGCCATTGCAAACGCCAAACCTATCGTGGAAGTGAAAAGCCGCCGTGTAGGTGGTGCAAACTACCAAGTTCCTGTTGAAGTTCGTCCTTCACGCCGTTTGGCTTTGGCAATGCGTTGGGTTCGTGATGCGGCCCGTAAACGTGGTGAGAAATCTATGGATCTGCGTTTGGCAGGCGAATTGATTGATGCGGCCGAAGGTCGTGGCGGTGCGTTGAAAAAACGTGAAGAAGTACACCGCATGGCTGAAGCCAACAAAGCATTCTCTCACTTCCGTTTCTAATTTTGAAAGGCTAATAAAATGGCTCGTAAGACCCCGATCAGCCTGTACCGCAACATTGGTATTTCCGCCCATATCGATGCGGGTAAAACCACGACGACAGAACGTATTTTGTTCTATACTGGTTTGACCCACAAGCTGGGCGAAGTGCATGATGGCGCGGCTACTACCGACTACATGGAACAAGAGCAAGAGCGTGGTATTACCATTACCTCTGCTGCCGTAACTTCCTACTGGTCCGGTATGGCGAAACAATTCCCTGAACACCGCTTCAACATCATCGATACCCCAGGACACGTTGACTTTACCGTAGAGGTAGAGCGTTCTATGCGTGTGTTGGATGGTGCGGTAATGGTTTACTGCGCGGTGGGTGGTGTTCAACCTCAATCCGAAACCGTATGGCGTCAAGCTAACAAATACCAAGTACCACGCTTGGCATTTGTAAACAAAATGGACCGTCAAGGTGCCAACTTCTTCCGCGTTGTCGAGCAAATGAAAACCCGTTTGCGCGCAAACCCAGTGCCTATTGTTATTCCGGTGGGTGCAGAAGACAGTTTCACCGGTGTTGTTGATCTGCTGAAAATGAAATCCATCATTTGGAATGAGGCCGATAAAGGTACGACCTTTACTTATGGCGACATTCCCGCCGAATTGGTTGAAACTGCCGAGGAATGGCGTCAAAACATGATTGAAGCCGCAGCAGAAGCCAGCGAAGAATTGATGGACAAATACTTGGGTGGCGATGAGCTGACCGAGGAAGAAATCGTAGGTGCATTACGTCAACGTACTTTGGCAGGTGAAATCCAACCTATGTTGTGCGGTTCTGCATTTAAAAACAAAGGTGTTCAACGTATGTTGGATGCAGTTGTAGAATTGCTGCCTGCTCCTACCGATATTCCTCCGGTTCAAGGTGTTAATCCTAACACTGAAGAAGCCGACAGCCGTCAAGCCAGCGATGAAGAGAAATTCTCTGCATTGGCGTTCAAAATGTTGAACGACAAATACGTTGGTCAATTGACCTTTATTCGCGTTTACTCTGGCGTTGTGAAATCCGGTGATACCGTATTGAACTCAGTAAAAGGTACTCGTGAACGTATCGGCCGTTTGGTACAAATGACTGCTGCAGACCGTACTGAAATCGAAGAAGTACGCGCTGGCGACATTGCCGCTGCTATCGGTCTGAAAGACGTTACTACTGGTGAAACCCTGTGTGCAGAAAATGCACCGATTATCTTGGAGCGCATGGAATTCCCTGAGCCGGTAATCCATATTGCCGTTGAGCCGAAAACCAAAGCCGACCAAGAGAAAATGGGTATCGCCCTGAACCGTCTGGCTAAAGAAGACCCTTCTTTCCGTGTCCGCACAGACGAAGAGTCCGGTCAAACCATTATTTCCGGTATGGGTGAGCTGCACTTGGAAATTATTGTTGACCGTATGAAGCGCGAATTCGGTGTGGAAGCAAATATCGGTGCGCCTCAAGTGGCTTACCGTGAAACTATCCGCAAAGCCGTTAAAGCTGAATACAAACATGCAAAACAATCCGGTGGTAAAGGTCAATACGGTCACGTTGTGATTGAAATGGAACCTATGGAACCGGGTGGTGAAGGTTACGAGTTTATCGATGAAATTAAAGGTGGTGTGATTCCTCGCGAATTTATTCCGTCTGTCGATAAAGGTATCCGCGATACGTTGCCTAACGGTATCGTTGCCGGCTATCCTGTAGTTGACGTACGTATCCGTCTGGTATTCGGTTCTTACCATGATGTCGACTCTTCCCAATTGGCATTTGAATTGGCTGCTTCTCAAGCGTTTAAAGAAGGTATGCGTCAAGCATCTCCTGCCCTGCTTGAGCCAATCATGGCAGTTGAAGTGGAAACCCCGGAAGAATACATGGGCGACGTAATGGGCGACTTGAACCGCCGTCGCGGTGTTGTATTGGGTATGGATGATGACGGTATCGGCGGTAAAAAAGTCCGTGCCGAAGTACCTTTGGCAGAAATGTTCGGTTACTCGACCGACCTGCGTTCTGCAACCCAAGGCCGCGCTACTTACTCTATGGAGTTCAAGAAATATTCTGAAGCTCCTGCCCACATAGCTGCTGCTGTAACTGAAGCCCGTAAAGGCTAATCAGGCAAATAGGCCGTCTGAAAGGCTGAAATGATTTTTCAGACGGCATTGTTCTTTAATCGATCTTTAATGTAAAGGAATTAGCTCATGGCTAAGGAAAAATTCGAACGTAGCAAACCGCACGTAAACGTTGGCACCATCGGTCACGTTGACCAT
>NZ_CAUJNZ010000022.1:0-16891 GCF_963392925.1 Neisseria polysaccharea | reverse complement strand
CACTCACTTTCGCCGACGACGTGCAAGACGTTAAAGAGGCGAGCCGCCGCTTTCACAGCCTCCGTACAAATTTCCTTAAAAAACATTTTGAAAACTATATTTGCGTATACGAACGCATGAAAAGCGGTCGTATACATTTCCATCTTATCGTCAACACACGCCAAGACATCCGCCGTGGTCTGAACTTCCGACAAATCCAAGACCGTAATTACAAAAGTGCCAACAAAAACCTGCGCCAACTATGGCAAGTCCTCCGTGAAAACATGGAAAAGTACGGTTTCGGGCGTTCCGAATTGCTGCCCGTCAAAACCAACAGCAAAGGACTTGCGCGATATGTCGGCAAGTACATTGCAAAACACATTAACAGCCGTCTGCCCGAAGACAAAGGCTACCGCCTATTTTGAAAGCGGGCAATTTTGAGCCATCAAATCGGCAAGCTGTTTCAATCTCGCCACCGCATCCGCCATGGCAATACTGTAAAACCGCTCTTTACCGATCTGCTCTACCGCCACCGCACCAGCTTGCAGCATGATTTTCAAATGGTGCGACACCGCAGGGCGCGACAGATGCAGATGCTCGGTCAGTTCATTCACATTCATCTTGCCATGTTCCCACAGCACGCGCAGGATCTGATGGCGGTTTTCATCGCTCAACACGGTAAAGATGGGTATGCACTCGCGCATTAAATTCATGGTTTGTTGCGGCATATTCGGCTTTTTGAGTTTATATGTTTAAAAACTTGAACACATTTTAGAGGGAAGGTCGGCAGTTGTCAAAGGCAGTTTGGTTTGCAGTTTGGCAATATATTGTTGCCGAAAGGTTTTTATAAGACAAAATGCCGTCTGAAACAGCATGATGGCGTTTGCCGGGGTTCCGCTGTATATTAACGCCTTTCGGATGCACCTTTCAGACGGCATCCGAACCATCAAGGAACACTCATGAAAATCACACCCGTCAAAGCCTTGACCGACAACTACATCTGGATGATACAGGAAGGCAACCATGCCGTCTGCGTCGACCCCTCCGACCCCACACCCGTATTGGAATTCCTCGTACGCAACCGACTCATGCTTGCCCAAACATGGGTAACTCACCCCCACCCCGACCACGAAGGCGGTGCTGCCGCACTGTGGCGCGGCTACATGGAATCGCCCGTTTACGGCGAATCCGACATCGAAGCCGCCACTCACACCGTAACCGCAGGCACCCAATTTACCTTCGGCGAAGGGTTAATCACCGTTTGGGCAACCCCGGGCCATACCGACCGCCACATCAGCTACCTCATGGAAACTTCAGACGGCATACACGTCTTTTGCGGCGACACCCTTTTTTCCGCCGGCTGCGGACGCGTGTTCACCGGCACGGTCGAACAGCTTTACGACAGCTTCCAACGGTTCAACCAATTACCCGAAGGCACCCTGTTCTATCCGGCGCACGAATACACCGCCGCCAACCTGCGTTTCGCCGCCCATATCGAGCCGGACAACGCCGACATTCAGACGGCACTGAAAGCGGCAGAACACACGCCTACCCTGCCCGTTACCCTCGCGCACGAACGCCACGTCAACCCGTTCTTACGGACAGAAATCCCCGCCGTCCGCCAACGTGCCGAAACCCTGACGGGTCAAACCTTAAACAACGGTTTGGCGGTCTTCGCCGCCCTGCGCGAACTGAAAAACGCCTACCGCTGACCTGCCCTCCGAAAAATGCCGTCTGAAACCCGCGTTTCAGACGGCATTTGCGTTAAAAATAGTAAACCGTTCCAAAAGGGAGTAGAATAGTGCCGTTTCCAACCCTGCGCCTGTACCGTCAGGCTTTTATTATGGACCTTCCCAGTTCGTTTTTACTGAACGCCCTTTCCGATTCCAAACGACAATAACCATCCCGCCGGAATGCCTCCCCGCACACGGCGGGCGGAGCATTTATGAGCATCGAACACACTCCTCCGACACACGACGGCGAAACCGGTCAAAACCATGCCGAACGCCCTTCCGCCGATTTCGACCGTGTCCACTCCCTCTGCGAAATCCTCGAACCTGCTTTTGAACAAATCGAAAACGGCACACCGCTCGAAGACGCGCCGCTGCGCGACAAGCTGACCGAGCTGACCGTCCTCTTGAGCGAGCTGCACCCTGCCGACGTGGCGGCGGTGTTGGAATCGCTGCCGCCGCGCGAACGCAATATCGTCTGGATTTTAGTGAAACCCGAAGACGACGGCGAAGTATTGCTGGAAGTGTCCGACGCGGTGCGCGAAACGCTGATCGAGTCGATGGACAAGGACGAATTGTTGGCGGCGGTCGATGATTTGGACGCGGACGAACTGGCGGAGCTGGCAGACGATTTGCCGCACCAAGTGGTTTACGAAGCACTGCAGACGCGCGACGAGGAAGAACGCGCCCAAGTCAAGGCGGCGATGTCGTATGAAGACAACCAAGTCGGCGCGATTATGGACTTCGAATTGGTCAGCATCCGCGCCGATGTCGCCTGCGAAGTGGTGCTGCGTTATCTGCGCCGCTTCGACAGCCTGCCCGACCATACCGACAAGATTTTTGTGGTCGATGAAAACGACGTGCTGCAAGGCGTGCTGCCCATCCGCAAACTTTTGGTCGCCGATCCCGAAGATTTGGTGGAAAACGTGATGGCGAAAGATGTCGTGCGTTTCCGCGCCGAAGACGACGTGGAAGAAGCGGCGCAGGCGTTTGAACGCTACGACTTGGTTACTGCGCCCGTCGTCGATGAAAACAAAAAGCTCATCGGTAGGATTACCGTTGACGAGATGGTGGACGTGATCCGCGAAGAATCGGAAGCGGATATGCTGAATATGGCGGGTTTGCAGGAAGAGGAAGACCTGTTCGCCCCCGTCTTGGATTCCGTCAAAAACCGCTGGATGTGGCTCGCCGTCAACCTCTGCACCGCCTTCCTCGCCAGCCGCGTCATCGGCGCGTTTGAAGGCAGCATCGAAAAAATCGTCGCACTCGCCGCGCTGATGCCCATCGTCGCAGGCATAGGCGGTAACTCGGGCAACCAGACGATTACCATGATTGTCCGCGCGATGGCGATGGGGCAACTGACAGGCATGCAGGCAGGCAGGCTGTTGAAAAAAGAAGTCGGCGTCGCCCTGGTCAACGGCATTATTTGGGGGACGGTCATGGGCGCGGTTTCATGGCTGCTCTACGGCAGCCTCGGCATCGGCTTGGTCATGGTTGCCGCGATGACGCTCAACCTGCTGCTGGCGGCAACCGTCGGCGTATTGATTCCCGTGGTAATGGAAAAGTTCGGACGCGATCCCGCACTGGGCAGCTCGGTGCTGATTACGGCGGTAACGGATTCCGGCGGCTTCCTGATTTTCTTGGGTCTCGCCACCCTGTTCCTGCTTTAAATGCCGTCTGAAACACATGAAAATGCCGTCTGAAACACCCTGTGGGGATTTTCAGACGGCATTTCACTATTTATCTTTGTTGTTACACAAAATTATTGGACGGTATGTCGGGACTGCTCTCGGGCAACGCCGACCACATCCGCACCAAACAGCGCATTGACATCGGTTTCGTCAAACACATATTTGCTGTGGCAGAAGTCGCAATCGACTTCGATGCTGCCTTGTTCCGCCACCACGCCGCCGACTTCTTCCCCGCCCAGCATCAGCAGCATATCGCTGACCTTGCCCCGAGAACAGGTACATGAAAATTCAAACGTTTCCGGCTCGAACACGCGCGGCGGCGTTTCGTGGAACAGGCGGTATAAAACGTGTTGCGCATCCAATTCTGCCAGCTCCTCCGCCGTCAGTGTGCGCGCCAGCGTACTGACGTGTTCCCATGCCTCTTCATCCAATACCTCTTCAGGCAGACGCTGCACCAGCAGCCCGCCCGCCGCTTCATCGCTTGCAGACAGGACGATGTGCGTATCAAGCTGTTCGGAACGTTTCATATAGTTTACCAACATTTGCGCGATACCGTCGCCTTCCAAAGGCACTACGCCCTGCCAGGGTTCGCCGTCTTTGGGTTGCAGCGTCAGCACGAACACGCCGCCCTCGCCCAAAAGGTCGCCGAGGCTTTCGTCATCGGCTATTTCTGCGGTTTCGTCCCAACGCGCGGTCGCACGGACGGTACGGTCGGAAGTCGCTTCCGCAACCAGCATTTTCAGCCGCCCCTGCCCCTGAACCTGCACAATCAGCGTGCCTTCGTTTTTTAAGTTGCCCGACAACAGCACGCCCGCCGCCAACAGCTCGCCCAAGGCGCGGCGGATGGCGGCGGGATAGTTTTTCTGTTTTACAATGTGCTGCCATACGTTTTCCAGACGGACGTGCAGCCCGCGTACGGGCATATCGTCGAAGATAAAGCGGGTACGCACATCGGCGCGGTTGATGACGGTTTGATTCATTATTCTCTCTGATTGATTGTTCGGATGGCGGATATATGGTTGCGGTCGGCGCGAAAACAAGGCGGACGGCGGGTGCGTTTCCCAAGTTCTCAATAAATTATATAAAAATCAAAATATTAACTCAATCTAACAAGCCGTTTTTTGCCAAACAGCCGTTTTTTTATATACAATCAACAAGATATTTTCGACTGATACAGCATAACATCGCACGGCGGCACGATGCCTCCTGCGCGGAAACACCGATATGGATTCTTTTTTCAAACCGGCAGTTTGGGCGGTTTTGTGGCTGATGTTTGCCGTCCGCCCCGCCCTTGCCGACGAGTTGACCAACCTGCTCAGCAGCCGCGAGCAAATTCTCAAACAGTTTGCCGAAAACGGGCAATACACCCAAACCGCCCGCACTAATAATGACCGTACTTCAGGTTCCGCCGACGAACTTATCGGCAATGCGATGGGGCTTTTGGGTGTTGCCTACCGCTACGGCGGTACATCGGTTTCTACCGGTTTTGATTGCAGCGGCTTCATGCAGCACATCTTCAAACGCGCCATGGGCATCAACCTGCCGCGCACGTCGGCAGAACAGGCGCAGATGGGTACGCCGGTTGCCCGAAGCGAATTGCAGCCCGGGGATATGGTGTTTTTCCGCACGCTCGGCGGCAGCCGCATTTCCCATGTCGGGCTTTATATCGGCAACGACCGCTTCATCCACGCGCCGCGCACAGGGAAAAATATCGAAATCACCAGCCTGAGCCACAAATATTGGAGCGGCAAATATGCGTTCGCCCGCCGGGTCAAGAAAAACGACCCGTCCCGCTTTCTAAACTGATTTCCCAAGGAATACGCAATGAGTATGCCCGAAATGCCCAAATGGTACGACGATGACGGACAGATCGTATCCTGTACCGAAAAGGTTAAAGTGATGTCCGAAAATATGTCCGAACTGTATCAGACGGCACAAGACGCATTTGAAGACGCGCTGCTGATGGGTTGCGGCGAACGTCAGTTGCGCGATTACCTGCTCGCGCTGATTGAAAGTTTGGAAAATCCCTACCGCAAAGTCTGAACACGCCCCGGTTGCTGCGGCACGGTTTATCCGTGCCGTTTTTGCGTTTGTGCGCGGCTTCGGCTTTTCAGACGGCATGAATAACGTTATGATTAAACAGTTAACAAAATTTATCACAACGCCGCCAAAAGACAGACACACAACATGAACATCATCCGCGCACTTCTCATCATCCTCGGCTGCCTCGCCGCCGGCGAAACCGCCGTTTTCCTAGCAGGCATCAAACTGCCCGGCAGCATCGTCGGCATGGGCGTGCTGTTTGCGCTTTTGCAGGCGGGTTGGGTCAAAACGTCTTGGCTGCAACAGCTTACCGACGCGCTGATGGCAAACCTGACGCTGTTCCTCGTGCCGCCCTGCGTGGCGGTCATCAGCTATTTGGATTTGATTGCCGACGATTGGTTTTCGATACTGGTTTCCACCTCCGCCAGCACTTTGTGCGTACTGCTGGTTACGGGCAAGGTTCACCGCTGGATACGGAGCATTATCTGATGAACGAAATCCTCAGGCAGCCGAGCATCCTGCTTTTTCTCACGCTTGCCGTGTACGCGCTTGCGATTATCGTGCGCACGCGCACGGGCAATATCTTCTGCAACCCCGTACTCGTCAGCACCGTGGTGCTGATTGCCTACCTGAAAATCCTCGGTATCGATTATGCGGTGTACCACAACGCCGCGCAATTCATTGATTTTTGGCTGAAACCCGCCGTCGTCGTACTTGCCGTGCCGCTCTACCAAAACCGCCGTAAAATCTTCAACCAGTGGCTGCCCGTCATCGTTTCGCAGCTTGCGGGCAGCGTTACGGGCATTGTTACGGGGATGTATTTTGCCAAATGGCTGGGTGCGGAACGCGAAGTCGTCCTCTCGCTCGCGTCCAAATCTGTTACCAACCCCATCGCCATCGAAATCACCCGCTCCATCGGCGGCATTCCCGCCATTACCGCCGCCACCGTCATCATTGCCGGACTGGTCGGACAGATTGCTGGTTACAAAATGTTGAAGAACACAGTCGTCATGCCCTCGTCCGTCGGAATGTCGCTCGGCACGGCTTCGCACGCAATGGGCATTGCCGCCTCGCTCGAACGCAGCCGCCGCATGGCGGCATACGCGGGGCTGGGGCTGACGCTCAACGGCGTGCTGACCGCGCTGATTGCGCCGCTGCTTATCCCCGTTTTGGGGTTCTGAACCCGTTTCAGACGGCATTTCAACCCATGCCGTCTGAACGCCGACACACTCGCAAGGAGAACCGTTATGGCTGTCAACCTGACCGAAAAAACCGCCGAACAACTGCCCGACATCGACGGCATTGCCCTCTACACCGCCCAAGCAGGCGTGAAGAAGCCCGACCATACCGACCTGACACTGATTGCCGCAGCCGCCGGCAGCACCGTCGGTGCAGTCTTCACGACCAACCGTTTCTGTGCCGCGCCCGTCCACATCGCCAAATCGCACCTTTTCGACGAAGACGGCGTGCGCGCCCTCATCATCAACACGGGCAACGCCAACGCGGGTACGGGCGCACAGGGCAGAATCGATGCTTTGGCAGTGTGTGCCGCCGCCGCCCGGCAAATCGGCTGCAAACCGAACCAGGTGCTGCCCTTCTCCACCGGCGTGATTCTCGAACCGTTGCCCGCAGACAAAATCATCGCCGCGCTGCCCAAAATGCAGCCTGCCTTCTGGAACGAAGCGGCACGCGCCATCATGACCACCGACACCGTTCCCAAAGCCGCCTCGCGCGAAGGCAAGGTCGGCGGCAAACACACCGTCCGCGCCACCGGCATCGCCAAAGGCTCGGGCATGATTCATCCCAATATGGCGACCATGCTCGGTTTCATCGCCACCGATGCCAAAGTTTCCCAACCCGTCCTCCAACTGATGACGCAGGAAATCGCCGACGAAACCTTCAACACCATCACCGTTGACGGCGACACCAGCACCAACGACAGCTTCGTCATCATCGCCACCGGCAAAAACAGCCAAAGCGAAATCGACAACATCGCCGACCCGCGTTACGCCCAACTCAAAGAATTGTTGTGCAGCCTCGCGCTCGAACTCGCCCAAGCCATCGTCCGCGACGGCGAAGGTGCGACCAAGTTCATCACCGTCCGCGTCGAAAACGCCAAAACCCGCGACGAAGCCCGCCAAGCCGCCTACACCGTGGCACGTTCGCCGCTGGTCAAAACCGCCTTTTTCGCCTCCGACCCCAACCTCGGCAGACTGCTCGCCGCCATCGGTTATGCCGGCGTTGCCGACCTCGATACCGACCTCGTGGAAATGTATCTCGACGATATTTTGGTTGCCGAACACGGCGGACGCGCCGCAAGCTACACCGAAGCACAAGGGCAGGCGGTGATGTCGAAGGACGAAATCACCGTCCGCATCAAGCTGCATCGCGGACAAAGTGCCGCCACTGTCTATACCTGCGACCTGTCGCACGGATACGTTTCCATCAACGCCGACTACCGTTCCTGACCCGACACGGCTTCAGACGGCATCGCCGGCAGGCCGGGCCGTCTGAAAGCCGCTTTTCCCGACACCGCCTTATGTTCCGCACACTTATCCGCAAGCTCCGCCACAAAATCCGCCAAACCCGCCGCATTTCGCACAAAAGCATCGCCTTTGTGTTCCTTCTGGCAGGCTCCGCGCTCGTCGCCCTGACCGCGCTGGTTTTTGCCCATCTTGCCGACTACGCCCTCGAACTGAATGCCGCGTGGGTGCAAAAATACCCGTGGTTCGCGTGGGTAGCGCTTCCTTTGGGTTTACCGCTTATTGCGTGGTTCACGCGCAAATACGCGCCCTATACCTCGGGCAGCGGCATCCCGCAGGTCATCGCCTCGCTGTCGCTGCCCTACGGCGCACAAAAAACGCGGCTGATCCGCCTCGGACAGACGCTGCTGAAAATCCCACTGACCTTTTTGGGTATGCTGTTCGGCGCGTCCATCGGACGCGAAGGTCCGTCCGTGCAGGTCGGCGCGGCAGTGATGGGAGCGTGGGGAGCGTGGTGCAAAAAACACGGTTTGGCGTTTAAGGGTATGCAGGAAAACGATTTGATGGCGGCGGGCGCGGCGGGCGGACTGGCAGCCGCATTCAACGCGCCTTTGGCAGGCGTGATTTTCGCCATTGAGGAACTCGGGCGCGGCATTATGCTGCGCTGGGAGCGGCAGATTCTGCTCGGCGTACTCGCCGCCGGCTTCATACAGGTCGCCATTCAGGGCAACAACCCGTATTTTTCGGGTTTCAACGGCGGCGTTTTGGAAAATATTTTGATGTGGGTCGTGGCGGCGGGGCTGGTTTGCGGCGCGGCTGGCGGCATATTTGCCCGTATGCTCTATCTGGGCGCGGCGGCAGTTTTCCCGCGCAAAATCCAAGGCTTCGTCCGCAACCGCCCGCTCCTGCTCGCGGCACTGATAGGGCTGCTGCTCGCCCTGCTCGGCACGTTCTACCAAGGCAAAACCTACGGCACCGGCTACCACGAAGCCGCCCAAGCCCTGCACGGCATCTATGAAGCCCCTGTCGGACTCGCCGCCGCCAAATGGCTCGCCACCGTATTCAGCTATTGGGCAGGCATTCCGGGCGGCATTTTCACTCCCTCGCTGACCATAGGTGCGGCTTTGGGCGAGCATATCGCCGCCATCGCCGACATATCGCAGGGTGCAAACATCATCGTCCTCATCTGCATGGCGGCATTTTTAGCGGGCGCGACACAATCGCCGATTACTTCCGCCGTCATCGTTATGGAAATGACGGGCGGACAAAGCCTGCTGTTTTGGATGCTAATTGCCTGCATTTTCGCCTCGCAGGTTTCGCGCCAGTTTTCGCCGCGTCCGTTCTACCACGCATCGGGAATGCGCTTCCGCCAGCGCGTGCTTCAGGAAACCGCCTCCCAAACCGGCAATGCGCCCGCAAGACCGCAAGCCGCAAACAGCAAAACGGGAATGCCGTCTGAAAATTAAAACGCCCCCAATCAAATGACGGCAGCCGCCTTGATTTGAATACCGTTCCGCCGCTGCTTGAAACTTCAACAACAATGCCGTCTGAACAACAGAATGCGGTTTTCAGACGGCATTTCCCCATCCCGATATTGCCCGAACCCAACCAAAGCGTTGCTATAATTATATTTTTTACCGCACACGCACGCCCATGTCCCCTGACCTCTCCCAAACCCTCTCCAAAGACCGCCACTTCCTGCAATCCGCCTTCAAAAATCCCAACAAATACGGCGGCTTGTCCAAAGTCGAAGAAAAATACCGAAAATCACACGAAATCTTCTTGAAGCGTTTGGCCGCATTGCCAAAACCCGAATTCGACAACACACTGCCCGTTCAAGAAAAACTCGAAGAAATCAAAAAAGCCATTGCCGAACATCAGGTAACGATTATTTGCGGCGAAACCGGTTCGGGCAAAACCACGCAGTTGCCCAAGATTTGTATGGAACTCGGGCGCGGGGCGGCGGGGCTAATCGGGCATACCCAGCCGCGCCGTTTGGCCGCGCGTTCGGTGGCGGAACGGATTGCCGAAGAGCTGAAATCGGAAATCGGCAGCGCGGTCGGCTATAAAGTGCGCTTCACCGACCACACCTCGCGCGATGCCTGCGTCAAGCTGATGACCGACGGCATCCTGCTAGCGGAAACCCAGACCGACCGTTATCTCGCCGCCTACGACACGATTATCATCGACGAAGCACACGAACGCAGCCTGAACATCGACTTCCTCTTGGGCTATTTGAAACAACTGCTGCCGCACCGCCCCGATTTAAAAGTCATCATCACCTCGGCAACGATAGACGCGGAACGCTTCTCCCGACACTTCAACGGCGCGCCTGTTTTAGAAGTAAGCGGGCGCACCTATCCCGTCGAAATCCTCTACCGACCGCTGACCGGCAAAGACGAAGACGACGCGGAAATAGAATTGACCGACGCAATTGTCGATGCCGCCGATGAATTGGCGCGATATGGCGAAGGCGATATCTTGGTATTCCTGCCGGGCGAACGCGAAATCCGCGAAGCCGCCGAAGCCCTGCGCAAATCCACGCTGCGCCGCAACGACGAAATCCTGCCCCTGTTCGCACGCCTGTCGCACGCCGAGCAGCACAAAATCTTCCACCCCTCAGGCGCGAAACGCCGCATCGTATTGGCAACCAACGTCGCCGAAACCTCGCTCACCGTGCCGGGCATCAAATACGTCATCGACACCGGCCTCGCGCGCGTCAAACGCTATTCCGCACGGGCAAAGGTGGAGCAGCTTCATGTCGAGAAAATCTCCCAAGCCGCCGCCCGCCAACGCTCCGGCCGCTGCGGACGCGTCTCCGCAGGCGTCTGTATCCGACTGTTTTCAGAAGAAGATTTCAACAGCCGTACCGAGTTTACCGATCCCGAAATCGTCCGCAGCAACCTCGCCGCCGTCATCCTGCGCATGGCAGCGTTGAACTTAGGCGATGTGGCGGCATTCCCATTTTTAGAAATGCCCGATTCGCGATATATCAATGACGGTTTTCAGGTGTTGCTGGAATTGGGGGCAGTGGAGGAGAATTAGATTGAAAGCAGGCTACCTGAAAATGTGAAGCAGCCTGCACTTTTAAGGTTAAATTGAATAAAGTTCAGATGACTTAAACGTAGAAAACCAAGCGGTCAGCTAACTGACGGCTTGGTTTTTGACCCACCCCTGACCCTAATTCTTACAACGGTGTTTCAGGTATTCAGTTTCCCTTTCTCCTAGCTGTATTCACAGCAACAGTTGTAAGCCGAGATTTTGATTTACCTTTGCGCTATGAATGCAAACAGGCATTTCATAGGGCTTAATCAATAATCATGATGATAAATCGTCAGGCTTAATATTGCCCAATGAATAGCATTTTATTTAAGGCTGCTTTCCTGCCTTGGGGGTTTAAGGTATTTTACCATGAAGCCTGATATTCAATAATATCGTTTACAGAGAATCCATGATTTAACAAGGCTTGCCGAATGAGAAAAGGTAAAGATTGGGCATATTCAGGGAACTCACAAATAAATTTTATCCAATAATCACATTTATCATTACGCAATATTTCATATCTATCATTAAAATATTTAATGCTTTCACTGCTTAACTCATCACAAAGGCCAAGCACATTGCTAACTCCTGTTGAACAATTAAAAACAGTTTCCCATGCTGTTGGCTCTAAACTTCTATCATGATTATCACGAATTTTCCGTTTCAAAACTATATGGATTTGTTCACTCCCTTGATGATGAATAACAAATTTATATTTTGGAGTAAATTTCTTGTAGTCTTGTTGACCAATAATAAGGCTAAAAATTATTTTCCCTTCTACTTTAATAAATTCAGTTTCAGATGTTTCTTTATTTTTACGCCAATACAGTTTAAATGTATTCCTACGCAATTTGTATCCGAATAAATCCAATAAAGGTTTTAGCTGCTGCTCTGTGCCTAATTTTTCACCCTTACTCCATGCACTCACAACTGATTGCTGTGTACGGCAAGTTTTGGCAATTTCAGTTTGCGTCCAACCATTATTCAATGCCAATCTGACGAGTTCTCTTGTTTGCTTGAATGGCTTTTTCTTTGTCTTTGCAGATTGTGTTTCTGTCTTTTCGGTTTGTTTGTTTTCCATAATACCCCCAATATGCCAATTAAAATGGCGATACCAAGTATAATATCGCCACTTATAGGCAAGGCAAAGGCTATTTTTTGCCTTTACCGCTATTTGCAGGATTTTGTGGATTCATTTGCCAGCCACGATTTCCCTGATTTTGTGAATACGTTTTATTTGTTCCTGACGTGCCTTTGTTAGCATTGCTCATGTTTGATTGATGATTGGCTTGTTTATTGCTCATTTTAGCTCTACTCCTGAAAAAGATATTTAATCTGCTTGGTAAAACTGTGAATTGCTTTGCAATCGCTCGGTGTTGATGGAATTGCAATCCTACGGTTATTTGGTGCTACTAAAATATTATGCTTTTTCCTATTTTGTATTTTCCACCCCCTATTTAGTAGTGAATGAATAAAAGAATTGATTTTTGAATTGGTACTAAATTTTTTCATGATTACCCCCATCCGATGGAGAGAATCATAAAAAATTCATGGAAGAACTTCCATTGATAAAAAACTGATAATTTCTGATATTTTATGATATTTTGTAATTAATTGATATTTAATGATTTTAATTGGAGAGTATTCACAGGCTTCTGTAAAAGTTAAAATTTACTTCCTCAATTTTCAACGTATCACCTACTTCTATTTTATGCAACCCATTGAAAAAAAATCAAACATTTCCCGCTACCGCCTGACCAAACTCGGAGAACAAATGGCGCGCCTGCCCATCGACCCGAAAATCGCGCGCATTTTGTTGGCGGCGAAGAAGCACGACTGCATGGCGGAAATATTGGTGATCGCGTCCGCGCTGTCGATTCAAGACCCGCGCGAGCGGCCGTTGGAAGCGCGCGATGCCGCGGCCAAGGCGCACGAACGTTTTACCGACAAGCAATCCGATTTCCTTGCCTATCTGAACATTTGGGACAGCTTCCAGCATGAGCGCGACAAAGGTTTATCCAACAAGCAGCTGGTGCAATGGTGCCGCCAATATTTCCTGTCGCACCTGCGTATGCGCGAATGGCGCGAGCTGCACCACCAGCTTGCCCAAACCGCGATTGAAATGGGTTTGACCACCAAAGAAGCCGCGTTTAGACAACCTCCCACCCAAGAGCAATTAAGGCCGTCTGAAAGCCAAGGCGACCAAGATTTAGCGGCTAAACTCAAACAAAAACAACTGGATAAGAAACAACACCGCGCCCAAATCCGCGCCGCCAAAGAAGCCGGCTACGAACAAATCCACCGCACCCTGCTCACCGGCCTCATCGCCAATGTCGGCATGAAATCGCCCGACGGCAACGACTACACCGGCGCGCGCGGCAGCCGCTTCCACCTGTTCCCCGCCTCCGCCCTGTTCAAAGCCAAACCCAAATGGGTGATGGCGGCAGAATTGGTTGAAACCACGCGCCTTTACGCGCGTGACGTCGCCGTTATCCAGCCCGAATGGATCGAGCAGGAAGCGCCGCATCTCGTCCGCTACCATTATTTCGAGCCGCACTGGGAACAAAAACGCGGCGAAGTCGTCGCCAGCGAACGCGTAACGCTTTACGGCCTGACCGCATTGCCGCGCCGCCCTGTGTCTTACGGCAAAGTTGCGCCCGAAGAAGCGCGCGAAATCTTTATCCGCGGCGCATTGGTGGCGCAGGAATGCGACTTGAAAGCGGACTTTTTTGTCCACAACAAAAAGCTGATTAAGGAAATTACCGAACTCGAACACAAATCGCGCAAGCAAGACGTATTGGTCGATGACGAAGCGCTGTTTGCGTTTTATCACGAACGACTGCCTAATTTTTATACGGCAGACGCGGTTTCAGGCAGCCCTCATCCTGCAAATCCGCAGCAAACTACCCCCTCCCCCGTGGGGAAGGGCTGGGGAGAGGGCAAAACAGTTGCCGCTCAAACCAATTTTTTCGCAATCTCAGCAAGCCCTCTCCCTACCCCTCTCCCGCAGGAGAGAGAACAGAGTGCCGCAGCTTCAACGGTTGCAGGTAGCCTGCACAACGTAGTGGATTCCAACGATGCGGACAAGCACGTGCGTGAACCGAGTTCACACACCCTACAAAATGTTTCAGACGGCCCCAAACCCAAAAAGCAGCCAGCATCTCAAAAAGGCCGTCTGAAACCTTTGCCACTTGCCGATATCCGCACCTTTGAAGCCTGGCTCAAAACCGCCGAACGCGACAATCCGCGCCTGCTGTTCCTCAGCCGCGACGACCTCATGCAGCACGCCGCCGCGCACATTACCGAAGAACAATTCCCCAAACACTGGCAAACCGCAGACGGCAAGTTCAAACTCAGCTACCGCTTCGAGCCGCACCATCCGCTAGACGGCGTGACCATGACCGTGCCACTGACCGTCCTCAACCGCCTGCACGCGCCGTCGCTCGAATGGCTGGTGCCCGGTATGTTGCGCGAAAAAATCCAGTTGCTGATTAAAGCCCTGCCGAAGCAAATACGCCGTATTTGCGTGCCCGTACCCGATTTCATCACCAAATTTCTCGAAAGCAATCCCGACCACCAAGCGGCCATCATTCCCCAATTGGCGCACTTTATCGCCAAAAGCGCAGGCGATATGCGGATTCTCGAGCAAATCGACCAAGACACATGGGCGGCGCAAGAATTGCCCGAACACTGCTATCTGAATCTGCGCATTATCGACGACGGCGGACAAGAGCTCGCCGGCGGCCGCAAACTGCACGAATTGCAACAACAACTCGGCCAAGCCGCCGCCGTTACCTTCCGCGACAACACCCAAGAATTCGAGCGTGACAACGTTACCGCATGGGACATCGGCACCCTACCCGAATCCATCAAATTCGCACGCGGCAAACAACAGCTCACCGGCTATCTCGGCCTGCAAAAAGAAAAAGACGGCCGCATCGCCCTGCGCCTGTTCGACACGTCTGCCGCCGCCGAACAAACACACAGATTAGGCGTGATCGAATTGATGAAACTACAACTAAAAGAACAAGTTAAAGACCTAAACAAAGGCATCCAAGGCTTCACCCAAGCCGCCATGCTGCTCAAACACATCAACGCCGACACCCTGCGCGACGACCTCACCCAAGCCGTCTGCGACCGCGCCTTTATCGGCGAAGACGAGCTGCCGCGCAACGAAAAAGCCTTCAAAGAACAAATCAAACGCGCCCGCAGCCGCCTGCCCGCCGTCAAAGAAGCCCTCAGCCGCTACTTGCAGGAAACCGTCGCCGCCTACGCCGAACTTAACGGCAAACTCGGCAAACATCCATTGACCCACCTCCTAAGACTACGCCTGCAAACCCTGCTCGCCGCCGGCTTCGCCAACCGCACCCCGTGGGCACAATGGCCGCGCCTCCCCATCTACCTCAAAGCCATGACCCTGCGCCTTGAAAAATACAGCGGCAACCCAGCACGAGACGCCGCTCGCGAAGCTGACATACAGGAATTGGAACAAATGTGGCAGGAAAAAACCGACAGCTTGATAAAACAAGGACTACCCGTTTCAGACGACCTCGCCGCGTTTAAATGGATGATTGAAGAATTAAGAGTGTCGCTGTTTGCGCAGGAATTGAAGACACCGTATCCGGTGTCGGTGAAGAGGTTGTTGAAGGAGTGGGAGAGTCTTATTATATCTGGCTGAAAGTGCCTGACGGGAACGATTTAAAACTATGGCGCGAGGTATTGATACAGGTTCTGCCGAGATGTCTTTTGGCTCGGGATACGCCGGAGCAAGGGTTATATGCGTATCGCGTTGGTGGCTGACGTGATGGAATGCGTGGAAGGTGCGCGGCGGATGGTTATGCTATTCCGGCACGATTGAATATAAGGGTTTGAGGCCGTCTGAAAACCGCCCGGAGCTCCAGGTGGCGCATTTTCAGACGGCCTTTGCAATCCTTCCTCGGACATTAGCCTGCTGCGTTCTTTTTTCCTTCGGAAATTTCGTAACCCGCCAGCGCGGGTAGGGCTAAATACACAATATTCGCAATCAGTTTAAGATAAGGGTTTATATTTGGCAAGGAGACCACGGTCATCACGCAGGCCACATGCACAATACCCAAAACAATCACTACCGCATTAAGGGACTCGTTCCGTTCGTGCCATTTTGACAGCATCCAAAGAAGAAGCATGGTTGCCATACACATACATATGCCGGATAGAATGTTGTGAAGACCGCTAAGAACACCGTAGTCCATTATTACAGATATTTCCAAACAAATCAGAGCGAATACCAAAGTAGAAAATATCCCATATTGCCGACCCAATTTACGGAAGCCTTTACGCAAGAAAAACAATAACAAAAACGTTGTGGCAAAAACAATGCCGATTACAATCCATCCATTCATTTTTTAGTTCCTTTAACCCGACTGGGTTAGACATGACATCAAATCATTTGTATTTCCTCTTCAGGCCGAAGAAGTATCTACAGATTGGCCATCAGCCGTACATCTGAAGATGTACGGCTGATGGCATTGGTATTTTCAATGTTTTCGGTGCAGAGCAGCATTAGAACATTCTTCCTTGTACTTGTAGTATAGAGCCGGATCCTGACCCACTTCCAATCCTTTGCGTACACGGTTTTCAAATTTTCTACCCGTGCATTCACACACTTTTTTTGTAAGTGGCTCTAGACCTAGCTTTTGCTTTAGGTCTTCATCCACACCCATTTTAGCTGCGCCATCATCTATTTCTTTATGGCAAACTTCTATTATCTTTTGTTTGAGTATAGCTGCCCTTTCCGTTAGGCTTAAGTTGCTATAGTCGGCGGCTACGGCGGTTCCGATCGGCAATAATGCAACTGCCAATAAAAAATTCTTCATAACATTTCCTTTAAATAAAAGTTTTAGGAAATGTTATTTTATGTTTTGCGGGGGGGGGGGGGGGAAAG
>NZ_CAUJNZ010000021.1:0-17891 GCF_963392925.1 Neisseria polysaccharea | reverse complement strand
GGCGGGGGGGGGGGGGGGGGGGGGGGGGGTAGCCGAACCGCACGTCCCCGTGTCCATCCCCACCGCCACCCCGCTGCCCGCCGGCGAGGTAACGTTATCAAGCGATAGCAACAATATCGAAAACATCAACACCGCCGACACCGGAAGCACATCCGGCATTTCCATTCAAGAGCGGGCGGTTACAAAAAACTATTTCGGTGTTGAATCACAAGAAAAATCATTCATCTTCAAAACACCCGGCGGCGCGCAATACGCCCTTTCATCCTACGCCGACCCCATAACTCCCAGCTACTCCTCCCCCGATTTCAAAATTCCCGACCGCCACGCCGGGCAGCGGCTTGCCGACGGCAGCCGCATCTTTATCTGTTGCAGCGACTCCGGGGCTACCGACCAAGCGGAAATCACCAAGCAGGATTATATGAAATTCGGGGCGTGGATAGGCCCCAACGGCGAAATCGACCTCTTCGCCGGCGGCTTCCCCGTCGGCAAAACGCCGCCGCCTGCATGGGGCACCTACACACCCGAAACCCAAGGCAAGGGCAAAATCACTTATCAGGTTTGGGGCATCCGCGTCAAAAACGGGCAATTTGTTACTTCCTCTTATACGCCGCCGAAAAACAGTGGTTATACGTTCAGTCCTACCAACACCCCCATCCTTTCCTTTATCACCGCCAATTTCAACAGCAACAAACTGGCAGGCGAAATCATCGGCAACAACGATTACGGGCCGAATGTGAAAATTGAAAACGCAACAATCAGCGGTCTGACCTTTTCCGGCACTGCCACCTCCGGCGGCAAAACCGGCAACTTGGAAGGCAAGTTTTTTGGCAAATTCAACGGCTACCGCGACAGCGAAACCAGCATAGGCGGCAAAATCACCTTTGACGGCGACCGCTCCCTCGATACCGTATTCGGCGGCGTGAGTTATGAAAAAAAACTTGATGACACCACTCAAGATACCAACCATCTCAAAAAATAATAATCCATCCGCTTTTAAAAAGGTTTTCTTATGCACATCCCCTTCAAGCCCGTATTGGCTGCCGCCGCCATCGCCCAAGCGTTTCCCGCCTTTGCGGCAGACCCCGCGCCGCAGTCCGCCCGAACGCTGAACGAAATCACCGTTACCGGCACGCACAAAACCCAAAAACTCGGCGAAGAAAAAATCCGCCGCAAAACCTTAGACAAGCTCTTGGTCAACGACGAACACGACCTGATGCGCTACGACCCCGGCATTTCCGTCGTCGAAGGCGGCAGGGCGGGCTCCAACGGCTTTACCATACGCGGTGTCGATAAAGACCGCGTCGCCATCAATGTGGACGGACTGGCACAAGCAGAAAGCAGGTCGTCTGAAGCCTTCCAAGAATTGTTCGGCGCATACGGCAACTTCAATGCCAACCGCAATACTTCCGAACCCGAAAACTTCTCGGAAGTTACCATCACCAAAGGCGCGGACTCGCTCAAATCCGGCAGCGGCGCATTGGGCGGCGCAGTCAATTATCAGACCAAATCCGCAAGCGACTATGTTTCCGAAGACAAGCCCTACCATTTGGGGATAAAGGGCGGCAGCGTCGGCAAAAACAGCCAAAAGTTCAGCAGCATCACCGCCGCCGGCCGGCTCTTTGGTTTGGATGCCTTATTGGTTTATACCCGCCGCTTCGGCAAAGAAACCAAAAACCGCTCGACCGAGGGCGATGTCAAAATTGAAAACAAGGGGTATGTTTTCAGCCCAACCCAACCATTCAGCAAGTACCAGACCTATGTAGCCACAGGGGTTGCGCGCTCCCGACCCGACCCGCAAGAATGGGTAAACAAAAGCACCCTGTTCAAGCTGGGCTACAATTTCAACGACCGCAACCGCATCGGCTGGATTTTTGAAGACTCGCGCACCGACCGTTTTACCAACGAGCTGTCTAATTTGTGGGTGGGTACAATTTACTCTCCCGCGACGGGCGACTACCGCCACCGCCAAGACGTGAGCTACCGCCGCCGCACCGGCGTCGAATACAAAAACGAATTGGAACACGGCCCGTGGGACAGCCTCAAGCTGCGTTACGACAAACAACGCATCGATATGAACACTTGGACTTGGGACGTCCCGAAAAATTACGATACAAACGGCATCAACGGCGAGGTTTACCATTCGTTCCGGCACATCCGCCAAAACACCGCGCAATGGACTGCCGATTTTGAAAAACAACTCGACTTTTCCAAAGCCGTTTGGGCGGCGCAATACGGCTTGGGCGGCGGCAGAGGGGACAATGCCAACTCGGATTACAGCTATTTCGCAAAACTGTACGCCCCAAAAATCCTCGCTTCCAACCAAGCCAAAATCACGATGCTGATCGAAAACCGGTCGAAATATAAATTTGCCTATTGGAACAATGCGTTTCACTTGGGCGGCAACGACCGCTTCCGCCTGAATGCGGGCATACGCTACGACAGAAACAGCAGCAGCGCGAAAGACGATCCGAAATACACCACCGCCATCCGGGGGCAGATTCCCCATTTGGGTTCGGAACGCGCGCACGCCGGCTTCAGCTACGGCACGGGGTTCGACTGGCGGTTTACCAAGCATCTGCACTTGTTGGCAAAATACAGCACCGGCTTCCGCGCGCCGACTTCGGACGAAACCTGGCTCTTATTCCCGCACCCCGATTTCTACCTGAAAGCCAATCCCAACCTTAAAGCCGAAAAAGCCAAAAACTGGGAATTGGGTCTGGCGGGCAGCGGCAAGGCGGGCAGCTTCAAGCTCTCGGGCTTCAAAACCAAATACCGCGACTTTATCGAATTGACGTATATGGGTGTTTCGTCAGACAGTCCGACAAACCCCAGATACGCCCCGCTTTCGGACGGCACGGCATTGGTCAGCTCGCCCGTTTGGCAAAACCAAAACCGCACCGCCGCCTGGGTGAAAGGCATAGAGTTTAACGGCACTTGGAACCTCGACAGCATCGGGCTGCCCAAAGGGCTGCACACCGGTGTCAACGTCAGCTACATCAAGGGCAAGGCAACGCAAAACAACGGCAAGGAAACGCCCATCAACGCGCTTTCGCCGTGGACGGCGGTTTACAGCCTGGGCTATGACGCGCCTTCCAAACGCTGGGGCATCAACGCCTACGCCACGCGCACCGCCGCCAAAAAGCCGTCCGACACCGTCCACAGCAACGACGACTTGAACAACCCGTGGCCTTATGCCAAACACAGCAAGGCCTATACGCTGTTCGACCTTTCCGCCTACCTCAACATCGGCAAACAGGTTACGCTCCGCGCCGCCGCGTACAACATTACCAACAAGCAGTACTACACTTGGGAATCTTTACGCAGCATCCGCGAGTTCGGCACGGTCAACCGCGTTGACAACAAAACCCACGCCGGCATCCAACGCTTTACCTCGCCGGGCAGGAGCTACAATTTCACCATCGAAGCGAAGTTCTAAGCTCCTGATGTGCCAATGCCGTCTGAAACCCGATGATTTGGGTTTCAGACGGCATTTTTTATAGTCGCACCGCCGCCCACTTTCAGGCTTGTACCAAGCCCAATCCCGCAACTCTCCGTCATTCCCGCAACTCTCCGTCATTCCCACGGAAGTGGGAATCTAGAAACGCAAAGCTGCAAGAATTTATCGGAAATGACTGAAACTCAACGAACCTGGATTCCCGCCTGCGCGGGAATGACGAAGCTATCCGCACGGAAACCTGCACCACGTCATTCCTACGAACCTACATCCCGTCATTCCCACGAAAGTGGGAATCTAGTTCGTTAAGTTCCAGTTATTTAAAACTTTAATCCCGTCATTCTCGCGAAAGTGGGAATCTAGGACGTAAAATCTAAAGAAACCGTTTTCCCGATAAGTTTCCGTGCCGACGAGGCTGGATTCCCGCCTGCGCGGGAATGACGGTTTAGGTATTCACATAAGGCAGATGTATAGAGCAGGCTGTAGGGTGGGCTTCAGCCCACCAACCCAACCATTCCACCAATCTTACCTGTGCCGTTACGCGCCGACTTGTGCCGACAAACCAATGCCGTCTGAAAACGGCGGAAATGATGGGATTGGCGGATTGGTTTAGTTGGGTTGGGTTGGTGGGCTGAAGCCCACCCTACATCCTGCCCTACAGCCCGCCATTCCCGCCCCACAGCCCACTTTTACGCCGTCATTCCCGCACCATCCCCACCGGTTCAAACCGGCACGGAAACTTTCCCACCGTCATTCCCGCAAAAGCGGGAATCTAGGACGTAAAATCTAAAGAAACCGTTTTCCCGATAAGTTTCCGTACCGACGAGGCTGGATTCCCGCCTGCGCGGGAATGACGATATTTCAGTTTTCTGTTTTTGATTTTTTGTTTTTACAGAAATGACGGTCTTTTCATATCGAAAAAAGTTGCCGTACCGCGCCGATAATTTCCGCCTGCGCGGAATGAAGATTCAAGCGTTGCCCGAAATTCAAAAAACCAAAACCGAACGGATCGGATTCCCGTTTTTATGGGATAACGGAATGTTCAGCCGGACACCGCCACGATGCCTCCGACCCGCTTATTTCCCGATACAAAACCTCGAAAAAATCACGCCGAGCAGGTCGTCCGCCGTAAACTCGCCCGTGATTTCGCCGCACGCGACCTGCGCCAGCCGCAAGTGTTCGGCAAACAGCTCGATTTGATGGTTGCCGCACAATGCCGCCAGCGACAATTCTTCCTGCGCCGCCTTGAGTGCGTTGACGTGCCGCGTCCGCGCCAAAAACAGCCCTTCGCTTTCGCCCTGCCAACCGGCCTCGCGCAACAGCGTCCGTTTCAGCGCGTCCAAGCCGTCGCCGGTTTTCGCCGACAGCGCGATGACGGTTTCCGCGCCCGTACCGAACCCGCCTGCCGCGTGTGCGTGCAAATCGGATTTGCTGTGGATTTCGATGCGTTTCAACTCCGGCGGCAACGCGTCCAAAATCGCCCGTGTCTTTTCATTCAAACCCTCGCGCGGATCGACCAACACCAGCGCGACATCGGCTTCGGATACGGCTTTGCGGCTGCGTTCGATGCCGATACGCTCGACCACGTCGTCCGTCTCGCGCAAACCTGCCGTATCGACAATATGCACCGGCACGCCGTCAATCAGGATACGTTCCCTGACTGCGTCGCGCGTCGTTCCGGCAATATCGGTAACAATCGCCACTTCGTCGCCCGCCAACGCGTTCAGCAGGCTCGACTTGCCCACATTCGGCGCGCCGACCAATACGACATTCAGACCTTCGCGCAAAATCGCGCCCTGCTGCGCGTTGGCAAGCACATCATCCACGGCGCGGCGCAAGCCGTCCAATTTGCCGCGCGCATCCGCCGCTTCGAGAAAATCAATGTCTTCCTCGGGAAAATCCAGCGTCGCTTCGACCAGCATCCGCAAAGTAATCAAATCTTCGACCAGACCGTGTATCCGCCGCGAAAAATCGCCCTTGAGCGAGCGCAACGCCAGACGCGCCGCCGAACGGCTGGATGCGTCAATCAAATCCGCCACGCCTTCCGCCTGTGCCAAGTCCAGTTTGTCGTTCAAAAACGCACGTTTGGTAAACTCGCCCGGTTCGGCAAGGCGCGCGCCCAATTCCAAACAGCGGTTCAGCAGCATATCCATCACCACCGGCCCGCCGTGTCCCTGAAGCTCGATGACATCTTCGCCCGTAAAACTTGCCGGTGCGGCAAAAAACAGCAAAAGCCCACTGTCGATTGCCTGTCCGTCCGCGCCCGTAAAATCAGCATAGGTTGCCACGCGCGGCTTGGGCGTTTTTCCGCACAAAGCCTCTGCCATCGGCAACAGGTTTTTCCCCGATATGCGTATCACACCCACGCCGCCGCGCCCTGGTGCGGTAGCGACTGCCGCAATCGTTGGAACGTTATCCGACATAAAACCCCCGAAAATTCAAAACAGCCGCGATTATAGCAAATGCCGTCTGAAGTCCGACGGTTCGGCTTTCAGACGGCATTTTTTACGGTCGCTTGGAAGATGTCGGAACGGACGTAGTTTGGGCAGGTGTGAAACCCGCCGCTACAGTGCGTTTCTGTCGTATCGAATGCCCTCGCGGCATGGGCGTTCTTATCTGAACTTGCTTTAAGCTCAAAGCGTTTTGGCTTCTTCGCCGAACACTTCCCGCCACAATTTCCTGACATTGCCGTAGTGGGACAGTAATTCGTCGCTTACTTCGGTTTTTGCCGCGTCGCGCAGTTTGGTGTTGTGCTGTTGCTGGCGGTAGAAGCGGTAGGCGGTGCGGCTTTGTTCGGCGAGGGTTTTGTCGATGAGGCCGCAGTCGGCGGCGATGTTCAAGAGGGCGATGTTGCCGTAATTATCGAGGAGTTGCGGATACTGGCGGGCATGGGCAAGTATCAGATATTGGACGATAAATTCGACGTCGACCACGCCGCCGCGCGCGTATTTGACATTGCTGTCAACCGGTGGATGGGTGGGGAACATTTTTTCGCGCATTTCGATGATTTCGCCTGCCAAGGCGGTTTGGTCGCGTTCGGCGGTGAGGATTTCGGTGCGGATGCGGTCGAATGCCGTCTGAATTTCGGGTGTGCCGCAGATGAAGCGGGCACGAGTAAGGGATTGGTGTTCCCACGTCCATGCGTTTTCACGCTGGTATTTTTCGAAGGCGGCGATGCTGTGGGCGAGGAAGCCGGCGTCGCCGTTGGGGCGCAGGCGCAGGTCGGTTTCGTAGAGGCTGCCTGCGCCGGTGGCGGCGGAAAGCCAGTTGGTCAGGCGGCGGGCGAGGCGGCTGTACACGTCGCCTGCGTCGGGATGGGGATCGTCGTAGAGATAGACGAGGTCGAGGTCGGAGGCGTAGCCGAGTTCTTTGCCGCCGAGTTTGCCGTAGCCGACGATGGCGAATTGCGGGGTATCGCGGTGTTTTTTGGGCATGTCCACCCACGCGCACGGCAGGGCGGCGGCGAGGATGGTGTCGGCGAGGGCGGAGAGTTGGTCGGAGAGGGATTCTACCGTCCACAGTCCGGCGAGGTCTTGGACGGCGAGGCGGAAGACTTGGGCGTGTTGGAAATGGCGCAGCGTGTCCATTTGCGCTTCGGTATCGCCGCCGCAGGCTTCGATGCCGTCTGAAAGGGCGGCGGCGAGTGCCTGCCAATCAAACGCGGTATCCAAAAGCTGCGCGCTGATGAGTTCGTCCAACAAAATCGGATATTTGTTCAGATACGCCGCCCCCCATGAGCTTTGGCTCATAATCTGCGCGAGTTGCGCCAGGGTTTGCGGATGTTCGTTGAGGAAGGCGAGATAGGCGGAGCGGCGGCTGATGTTTTCGAGGAAGTCCAACAGCCGCATCAGCGTGTCGGTCGGGTTGGCTTGCGCCGCCGCAGCCTGTACCAACAACGGCACAACCGCATCGAAACGCGGCTGGGCGTGTGCGGAAAGATGGCGGTATTTATGACCGTGCCGGATTTGGTCGAGCCTTGCGGCGATAGTTTCGGCATCGAACCCGTGCGCCTTCAGACGGCATCGCCGCCCTTCTTCGTCGGGTTTGTCCTGCCATGTCCATTGCCATTCGCTGTTGCTTTGCGTTTGTTCTTCGGGTTCGCTCAAAATTTCGTTGAACAACTGATTGACTTTGTTCCGATGCACATTGAGGCCGTCTGAAAAAGCGACATAACTGTCGAAACCCATGCTTTCGGCGAGCAGTTGCCGCTGTTCGGGCGAGGTCGGCAGGGTTTGGGTTTGCCGGTCGTCCCAGTATTGCAGGCGGTGTTCGACGTCGCGCAGGAAGCGGTAGGCGGCGAGCAGGGTTTCGACGTTTTCAGACGGCATGATGCCCAGCTCGGCAAGTTTTTTCAGCGTTTCCTGCGTGCCTTTCAGTTGCAGCGCGCACATTTGTCCACCGCGTATCATCTGGAAAATCTGGGCGATAAATTCGACTTCGCGGATGCCGCCTGCGCCGAGTTTGATGTTGTCCGCCATGCCTTTTTTGCTGACTTCGCTGCGGATTTGGCGGTGTAGGTTACGCATCGCCTCATACGCGCCGTAATCCAGATATTTGCGGAATACGAAAGGGCGCACCAGCGATTTGATGTCGTTCGGATACGGTGTAACCACGCGGCCTTTGCACCATGCGTAGCGTTCCCATTCGCGCCCCTGCGTAATCAGGTATTGCTCCAGTGCGGTTTCGCTCAATACCAGCGCACCGGAATCGCCGTCCGGCCGTAGCCGCATATCGACGCGGAACACTTGCCCGTCGGCGGTGATGTCATTCAGCAGCGTAATCAGTTTCTGCCCGACTTTGGTGAAAAACTCCTGATTGCCCCGTTCGCGCCTGCCGTCGGTGTCGCCCGATTCGGGATAGACGAAAATCAAATCGATGTCGGAAGACACATTCAACTCATAACCGCCCGCCTTGCCCATCGCCACCACGCTCAAATGCTGCGGCGATTTCGTATAACGCCCGATCGGCGTGCCGTACATGTCCCGATAATAGACGTAGGCAAAGTCCAACGCGGTATTGATGGCAAAATCGGCAAACAGCGTAATCGTACGGGTTACTTCGTTCAAATCGCTGATGCGGTTTATATCGCGCACGATAATCTGCGACACCACATAACGGCGCAACTCGCGCAACTGCCGCGCCAATTCTTCCTCGTTTTCTTCTGCGCGGATTTTGTCCCAATCGGCAAAAGCTTGGAAATCTGCTTCGGTCAACACCTTGTCCAGCATGGGTAGGAAAATTTCGGGCTTGAGTTTGCCGTTGTCGAGCTGGCGGACAAGGAACAGGGAATGGCGGCGGGCGGTGTCGAGGCGGTTGTCGGACATTTCGGATTCCGTTTGGAAGAATGACGGGAAGATGATGGCGGATTCACTTCAAATCAGGGCAAGGCGGAGCCGTACCGGTTTAAAGTCAAGCCACTATATCATAGCAACCTTCGATGCCGTCTGAAACCTTGCCCCGATATTCGGACGGATACCTACCGATAAAAAAACAGCGGCAAATGCCGCCGTTTCCTGTTCAAACCTCACCACGCTCTTTTAAAACAGCATAAGCTGCACCTTTCTCTCGTGTGGAATTTTTAAAAAAACCATCACTCTTTACGATTTCATGCAGCTCCTCACTTGATTTCTCCGCATATTCCATTTTCAACGCCTTATGCTCATTGGCTGCTTCAATCATTCCCTCGCCTACTGCTTTTGCTGCTTTTGCCGCGCTATCCCCAAAGCCCATAATCATGTCCTCCAATCGTTTCAAATAAATAAGGTCGTTGTTTCTGTCAAGAAATAACGACAGTTTATAAACTGTCGGAAAACAAAATGCCGTCTGAAGACAGATTCTGACTTTCAGACGGCATTTCAAAACAGATAGATTAAGCGTTCAGCAGGCTTTCATCCAAAGCCAAATCGTCGTTTCGGTTAACCGCCACTTTGCGCGCCAACACGTTTTGGGCGATTTGTTGCGCTTCGGCGAGCGAGTGCATCAGATAAGTGCCGCATTGGTATTCGTTCAGCTCGGGAATTTTGCTTTGGTCTTTGACATTCAAAACATCCTGCATCGAAGCCAGCCACGCATCGGCAACCTGCTGCTCGGAAGGCGTGCCGATAAGGCTCATGTAGAAACCGGTGCGGCAGCCCATCGGGGAAATGTCGATGATTTCCACGCCGTTGCCGTTTAAGTGGTCACGCATAAAGCCTGCAAACAAATGCTCCAGCGTGTGTATGCCTTTTTCGGGCAGGATTTCTTTGTTGGGAACGCAAAAGCGCAGGTCGAATACGGTAATGGTGTCGCCTTTGGGCGTGGTCATGGTTTTCGCCACGCGTACGGCGGGGGCGTGCATACGGGTGTGGTCGACTTTGAAACTGTCTAACAGGGGCATTTTGTTATCCTTTTGAGTGGGTTATGTAGATTTTCGGGAGAGGAGTTTGTCCAGCAATTCATCGTCCAAGACGCGGTTTTCGACTTTCACCCATTCTTCGTGTGCCTCAGGGAAGCCGTTGCGGCAATATCCTGCCTGCGCGACAAAATCATAGACGGCATGGATGTAGTCGTTGATGCACAAAGCTGCCAAAGTGCAGGCTTCGTCCCATAAGATCAAAACATGATTGGGGATATGTTTGTCGGATACATCTTCGACATTGTAGATGTGCAAGGCATCTAGAATCCCGTCTTGCGAAGCGGCATAGAAGTAGCCTGTGTCGCCGTCGTCTTCAAAGACGACACCATAAGGGACATGTTCGAAAAATGATTGTAAAACTTCGGGCGTACCGACAGTAAAATTTCCGATTTCGGCAGTCCGATATAGAGGTAATTGTGCCATTGGGTAACAATCTTTTTATATCGAAAATTGAATCACAATTCGGCAATTGCCACCGCTTCGCCTGAAGCCGCGCTCAGGGCTTCGTTTAAAACATCATAAAAATCGCGGCTGTCGCGCGTTGCCAGCCATTTGCCGTTTTGTTCGGCGAAATGGTAGCCGCCGCTTTTTGCGGCAATCCACAATTCCTGATTGGGCGTGTGGCGGTTGACGATGATTTGCGTGCCGTCTCCGGCTTCGATGGTCAGGACGTTTCCGGCAAACCGGCAGTCGAAATCCCAGCCGTTTTCGTCGATTTGGTCTTCGATGTGTTCGAATAATGCTTCGCTCGCGCGGATAAACTCGCTTTCGGTCATCATAGCTTTTTGCGTGTTTTTTGTTTAAGATGCCGAATCTTGCCACATTCGCGCTTATGAAGGAAGTTTACCGATGAAATACGGCGTATTTTTTGCGGCGGCAACCGCCCTCCTGCTCTCGGCCTGCGGTTACAAAGGCGACCTCTACCTGCCCAAAGAAGGCGACAAGGCGCGTTTCGGCGTAATCCAAACCGGTTTGCAACTTCAAAGCAAACCGCAATCCGCTTCACAAACCCAAAAATGAAAACGAAAACATGACCCTATTTTGCGAACAAGTCCCCTACCCCCACCTTGCCGAAGAATTCGGCACGCCGCTTTATGTGTACAGCCAATCCGCGCTGACCGAAGCATTTGAACACTACCAAACTGCCTTTGCCGAGCTCTCCCCGCTCGTCTGCTATGCGGTTAAAGCCAATGGCAACCTGAGCATCATCAAACACTTTGCTTCTTTGGGGAGCGGTTTTGACATTGTGTCCGGCGGCGAATTGGCACGCGTTTTGGCGGCAGGCGGCGATGCGGCAAAAACCATATTTTCAGGCGTGGGCAAAAGCGAGGCAGAAATCGAGTTCGCCCTGAATGCCGGCGTGAAATGCTTCAATATGGAAAGCATCCCCGAAATCGACCGCATTCAAAAAGTTGCCGCGCGTTTGGGCAAAACCGCGTCCGTCTCCCTGCGCGTCAATCCCGATGTCGATGCCAAAACCCATCCCTACATCTCCACCGGTCTGAAAGCCAACAAATTCGGCATCGCCTACGCCGACGCACTCAAAGCCTACCGCCACGTCGCACAACAGCCCAATTTGAAAATCATCGGCATCGACTGCCACATCGGTTCGCAACTGACCGACTTAAGCCCGCTGGTCGAAGCCTGCGAACGCATTTTGATTTTGGTTGACGCGCTTGCCGCCGAAGGCATTGTTTTGGAACATTTGGACTTAGGCGGCGGCGTCGGCATTGTTTACCAAGACGAAAGCGTCCCCGATTTGGGCGCGTATGCCCAAGCGGTTCAAAAACTGATCGGCACACGCCGTCTGAAACTCATCCTCGAACCCGGCCGCAGCTTGGTCGGCAACGCAGGCGCGTTGCTGACGCGCGTCGAGTTTGTCAAACACGGCGAAGAGAAAAACTTTGTGATGGTCGATGCGGCGATGAACGATTTGATGCGCCCAGCCCTATATGATGCCTACCACCACATCGAAGCGGTAGAACCAAAAAACATCGCGCCGCTGACCGCCAACATCGTCGGCCCGATTTGTGAAACCGGCGACTTCCTCGGCAAAGACCGCACCATCGCCTGCGAAGAAGGCGATTTGCTGCTTATCCGCAGCGCGGGCGCATACGGAGCCAGCATGGCGAGCAATTACAACGCACGCAACCGTGCGGCGGAAGTATTGGTTGACGGCGGCGGATACCGACTCATCCGCCGACGCGAAACCTTAGAACAGCAAATGGCAAACGAACTCGCCTGCCTGCAAGCCGAACATCAAAATGCCGTCTGAAGCCTTCAGACGGCATTGTCCGTTTAAAGTTACATCTTAGAGCCGCATCGGCGGAATATTCAAACACAGCCTGTTTTCAAATGACGACGCAACAAATCCTCACCTCGCCCGGCTGACGAAGGGAATTGTTGAAAAAATTACGCGCCCCTTTTATGGGGTGCAATATCTAAGGAATTGAAATGAAGCACGCCCCGATTATCCTCCTGCTTGCCGCTTTGTCCGCCGCCCTCCTTTCGGCGGGCTGCACCGCCCTTCCCTCCGACCGGCCGCCGCTTCACACCCTGCCGAAAAGCGCGCCCATCCAACCCGCCAACCCATACAGCCGGCCGCCTTCAGGCACGCCGGACGGCGCGTACAGCATCCGTTCTTCAAACGGGCGCGTCTTGAAAAGCATCGTCAAAAACGGCGTGTTCGACCGCTTTGTCGATATTTACCACCCAAACGGCAAACTGCATTCGCACACGCCGGTTGAAAACGGCGTGGCGCAAGGTTGGTCGCAAGGCTATACCGAACAGGGCATATTGCGGACGCGCATCCTGTACCGGGACGGGCATATCATCCGAGCGCAAACTTTGGATGCGTCGGGCAAGGTGGAACGCGAATGGCAGCCGTAAAGGCAAATGCCGTCTGAAGGCTTCAGACGGCATTTTTAACGCTCTAAAGGCTTACTCGTTCGGCAGCCTTAACAGGGAAAGCAGCAGCCCGCCCCAAATCACCGCGATGGCGGCAACCATCATCACAATGGCGGAAGTACTCATTTTTCTTCTCCTTGTTCATGTTCGTGTTCGTCTTTGACATTAAAATCCTGACCGTGCTTCCAAGGCAGCAGCGACAGCAGCAGCCCGAACACGACCAACGCCGCCGACATCCCCCAGCCGAAAATATTGAGGAAACCATCCGGATAGTCGCCGTAGTTTTTCTCCAACAATCCGGCGGTGTCCTGATACAGCATATAGCCGAGCATCACGACGGTAAACACGACGCAGGCCGTCCACAAGCCGCCGACGCGAATGGAGGACAAAGCGTTCAGATGCCTGCGTAATTCCGGCAGCCTGCCGCTGATGATGATGGCGGCAACATAAACAAAGCCGGCGGCAACAATGCCGTAGGTGTTGACGAATTTATCCATCACGTCCAAAACCGGCAGCCCCGTCGCCGTACCGAACAACAGCGTGGAAACAATGCCCATAGGGATACAGACCAGCAGCGTGGCGTTGACGCGCCCGATGTTCAGCTTGTCCTGAATCGCCGCCACAATGACCTCAAGAATAGAAATCATCGACGTAACGCCGGCGAACACCAGCGAACCGAAAAACAATATGCCGATCAGCCAGCCCATCGGCGCCTGGTTAATAATGGTCGGAAAGGCGATAAACGCCAAACCGATGCCGCCGGAGGCAACCTCGTTGACCGCCTTACCGCCCGCCTGCGCCATAAAGCCCAATGCGGCAAACACGCCGATGCCCGCGAGCAGTTCAAAGCTGCTGTTGGCAAAACCGACCACCAGCCCCGTTCCGCCCAAGTCGGTTTTTTTCTTCAAATAAGAAGAATAGGTAACCATAATGCCGAAGCAGATGGAAAGCGAAAAGAAAATCTGCCCGTATGCCGCAACCCAGACCTTGGAATCGGCGAGTTTCGACCAGTCGGGCGTAAACAATGCGTCCAAGCCCTTTGCCGCACCCGGCAGGGTCAGTGAAATGCCGACCATAATCAAGAACATGATTACAAGCAACGGCATAAAGAAAGACGATGCGCCAGCCACGCCTTTTTGCACGCCCAAAGCCATAATGACCGATGTGAAAACCCATACGCCGACTAACGGCCCGACAACTTTACCGACAAAATCCAATCCCAAAGCCTCAGGCCCGGCCATATTCAGGAAGTCTTTAAAGAAGAAGTCTTGCGGATTAACACCCCATGCCGCATTGAACGAATAATAAACATAACTTGCCGACCAACCGATAATCACTGCGTAATAGATGCAGATGACGATATTGGTCATCACATTCCACCAGCCTACTGGTTCAAACCAGCGTCCGAGGCGGCGGAAAGCCAAGGGCGCAGAACCACGGTAACGGTGGCCGATGGCATAATCAAGCAGCAACAGCGGGATGCCCGCCGTCAGAAGCGCGACCAGATAAGGCAGGATGAACGCGCCGCCGCCGTTTTCAAAAGCAATATAGGGGAAACGCCAAATATTGCCCAAGCCGACGGCGGACCCGATGGCGGCAATCATAAACGCGCGGCGCGTGCCGAATGTGGCGCGTTCTTTCGTTTTGGAATCAGACACGTTGATACCTCTTGAATTATTTATTAAAAACAAGCCGTTATAGGCAAACATATATAGAAACAGCGTCTGACAGGGATAATGTCTTCTGAAAAAACAAACCGGCTTGTGGCCGATTGTTTACAATCTATGTGCTTATCGTAAAAAAATTTAACGCCGATGGCAAGCGGTGAAGGCTTGAAAACGAAAAAATTTTTTATCCAGATACAAAAACCACTCCATAAGAAACAACCGCCAACTTCCCCGTCATTCCCGCAAAAACAGAAAAACAAAAACCTAAAGTCCCGTCATTCCCGCGTAGGCGGGAATCCAGACCCCCAACGCGGCAGGAATCTATCGGAAATAACCGAAACCGGACGAACCTAGATTCCCGCTTTCGCGGGAATGACAGCGGAAAGGTTGCTGTTTTTCCGATAAATTCCTGCCGCTCTTCGTTTTTGGGATGGCGGGAAATATAGTGGATTAACAAAAATCAGGACAAGGCGACGAAGCCGCAGACAGTACAAATAGTACGGAACCGATTCACTTGGTGCTTCAGCACCTTAGAGAATCGTTCTCTTTGAGCTAAGGCGAGGCAACGCCGTACTGGTTTAAATTTAATCCACTATAATTTTAAGGTTTGCGCCTTAGCTGCACTTATTCGCAAAAAAACCGCACGGCGTTGACCGTGCGGTTTGTTGTCTGAAGGCTTCAGACGGCATTGCTTACATCATGCCGCCCATACCACCCATGCCGCCCATATCAGGCATAGCCGGTTTTTCTTCAGGGATTTCAGCGATCATGCAGTCTGTGGTCAGCATCAGACCGGCGATAGACGCGGCGTGTTGCAGCGCGGAACGGGTTACTTTGGCAGGGTCGAGTACGCCCATTTCAATCATGTCGCCGTATTCGCCGCTGCCAGCGTTGTAACCGTAGTTGCCTTCGCCTTCCAACACTTTGTTTACAACCACGCTAGGTTCGCCGCCTGCGTTGGCAACGATTTGGCGCAGAGGAGACTCGACGGCGCGCAAGACGATTTGTACGCCTGCGTCTTGGTCGGCATTGCCGGTGTGCAGGTTTTCCAGAGCGGCACGGGCGCGCAACAGGGCTACGCCGCCGCCTGCAACCACGCCTTCTTCAACGGCTGCGCGGGTAGCGTGCAGCGCGTCTTCCACGCGGTCTTTTTTCTCTTTCATTTCGACTTCGGTAGCTGCACCAACTTTGATTACTGCTACGCCGCCTGCCAGTTTGGCAACGCGCTCTTGCAGTTTTTCTTTGTCGTAATCGCTGGTTGCGGTTTCGATTTGTTGGCGGATTTCGGCAACACGCGCTTCGATTTGGGCAGCGTCGCCGAAGCCGTCGATGATGGTAGTGTTTTCTTTACCGATTTCGATGCGTTTGGCTTGACCCAAATCGTCCAAAGTTGCTTTTTCCAGAGACAGGCCGACTTCTTCGGAAATCACCGTGCCGCCGGTCAGGATGGCGATGTCTTGCAACATCGCTTTGCGGCGGTCGCCGAAGCCCGGAGCTTTCACGGCAACGGTTTTCAGAATACCGCGGATGTTGTTCACCACCAAAGTCGCCAAGGCTTCGCCTTCTACGTCTTCAGCGATAATCAACAGCGGACGGCTGGCTTTCGCCACTTGTTCCAAAACAGGCAGCAGGTCGCGGATGTTGCTGATTTTTTTGTCGAACAACAAAACAAACGGGCTGTCCAAGCCGGCGATTTGTTTTTCAGCGTCGTTGATGAAGTAAGGAGACAGGTAGCCGCGGTCGAACTGCATACCTTCAACTACGTCCAATTCGTTTTCCAAAGATTTGCCGTCTTCAACGGTAATCACGCCTTCTTTGCCGACTTTTTCCATTGCTTCGGCGATAATCGCACCGACTTGTTCGTCAGAGTTGGCAGAAATAGAGCCGACTTGGGCGATTTCTTTAGAAGTGTCGCAAGGTTTGGCGATGTTTTTCAGCTCGTCAACCAAAGCGGCAACGGCTTTGTCGATACCGCGTTTCAGGTCGGTCGGATTCATACCGGCGGTAACGTATTTCATACCTTCGGCAACGATGGATTGTGCCAATACGGTGGCGGTAGTCGTACCGTCGCCCGCCACGTCGTTGGTTTTGGACGCGACTTCTTTCACCATTTGCGCGCCCATATTTTCAAACTTGTCTTTCAGTTCGATTTCTTTGGCGACGGTTACGCCGTCTTTGGTGATGTGCGGGCCGCCGAATGCGCGGTCAACCACCACGTTGCGGCCTTTGGGACCCAGGGTTACGCGCACGGCGTTTGCCAAAATGTTCACGCCGTTTACCATTTTTTGGCGGACTTCATTGCCGAACTGTACGTCTTTTGCTGCCATTTCAATTCTCCAAAAATCATTAAAACTGTCTGATAAAACCGTTTATGCCGTCTGAAGGCGGTTTGCCGTTTCAGACGGCACCGTGTCCGTATTTATTTTTCAACGATGCCGAAAATATCTTCTTCGCGCATCACCAACAGCTCTTCGCCGTCGGCTTTGACGGTTTGGCCGCTGTATTTGCCGAAGATGATTTTGTCGCCGACTTTGACATCCAGCGGACGGCGCGCGCCGTCTTTACCGATTTTGCCCGCACCCACGGCGATGACTTCGCCCATATCGGGTTTTTCGGCGACCGCACCCGGCAAAACGATGCCCGATGCGGTTTTTTCTTCAGCTTCCAAGCGTTTGACGACAACGCGGTCGTGTAAAGGACGGATGGTCATATCTATGCTCCGATAAAATGGTTTGAAAACAATCATCTGCCCGAACGGTTCGGACAGATTGAAGTGGAAACCGGGCTGCCGTCAGGCGGCTGCCCGTATAAGTCGGCAAAATTAGGGTGTGTGCGGGCAAATTCAAGTGAGGCGGAAAAAAATTTATTTCCGCCGTTTTTTATAGTGGACTAACAAAAACCGGTACAGCATTGCCTCGCCTTAGCTCAAAGAGAACGATTCTCTAAGGTGCTCAAGCACCAAGTGAATCGATTCCGTACTATTTGTACTGTCTGCGGCTTCGTCGCCTTGTCCTGATTTCCGTTCGTTTTCGGTTATTCCCGATAAATTACCGCCGTTTCTCGTCATTTCTTTAACCCTTCGTCATTCCCACGCAGGCTTCGTCATTCCCGCGCAGGCGGGAATCTAGTTTTTTTGAGTTCCAGTTGTTTCTGATAAATTCTTGCAGCTTTGAGTTCCTAGATTCCCGCTTTCGCGGGAAGGACGCGGAAAGGTTGCTTTTCGTCATTCCCGCGCAGGCGGGAATCCAGTCTATTCGGTTTCAGTCATTTCCGATAGATTCCTGCCGCGTTAGGGGTTCTAGATTCCCGCTTTTGCGGGAATGACGCGGAAAAGTTGCTTTTCGTCATTCCCGCATTTGTTAATCCACTATATTTCCGCCGTTTTTTACATTTCCGACAAAACCTGTCAACAAAAAACAACACTTCGCAAATAAAAACGATAATCAGCTTTGCAAAAATCCCCCCCCCC
>NZ_CAUJNZ010000020.1:0-18962 GCF_963392925.1 Neisseria polysaccharea | reverse complement strand
AAACGAAAACAGCCGAAAACCTGTGTTGGGGTTTCGGTTGTTGGGGGAAAAGGAATTTTGCAAAGGTCTCCAATCAATAATCAGGTCAGGATAAGGCGCAAGTTCGGTCAATAATTGCGACAGGACACTATCATTCATTCGCCAGCTCGGCGCGTACCAAAGCTATCATGTCATTTTCTTGTCGTTGTTTTCTGGAAATCAATAAGCGTTCGCTTTGTACCAATAAAGCTTGCGCTTCAGGTAAAAATTGCTCGCTAAAGTCAGTCAGCCTAACCTGTCTAGTGTTGCGTTGAAAAAGTGATCGCCTAAATAATCTTCCAATTTAACAATTATTCGTGTAACCACGGGCGGTGAAACAGCTAAGCGATTGGCGGTTTCTTTGAATTGTAAGGTTTCCGCTAGCGAGCAGAAAATTTTAGGGTTTCAAGGCTGTTTTTCATAAGATTACTACTTAATTTTCCTTAAATTATCAACCAAGTCATGAACTTCGGTAGATGGATTCAACGCACCATCTGTTTGTGCTTCTCTAAAAGCCATTCTTGAGTTTGCTATTGCTGTTTCTATATAGGGTAACAAAACCCTATAAATACCTTCCTGCGCCTTATTGTAATTCATTGAAAATATTGCGTTCCATTCTTTATTAAGTAAAGCAACACAATTATCACCAGCACTTTTACCGCCTGTTTTCACAATAGGTGCGCGAGAATATTTAAAATGGCAAAGATACCAATATTCAAAACTTGGGTAAGATACAATCAAATTTATATTGTGTTCCTTCGCCAACTTTTGGGCATCATCAAAGGTTTGATGCGCATCTCTATCAATGACACAATAAACTTCATCAAATTCTAAATGTTGACTTTGCTTATCTTTTTCTTCAATAGCAGTTTCAACCACTGATTTAGGATCAGAACCACGTCCAGAATAAACTTGAACATTTACCGAAGAAAGATTTTCAGTAGAAATCAAGTCTTCAAAATAAAGTTTTTCCGTTTTCTCACCTTCGCAACCGATCAAAATGGTTTTATAAGTTTCTCGTTTTGGTACTTTACGGGATAAATCTCGAGCTTTCCGTTTTGCCATAGCTTTAATCCTCCCAAAAAGAGAATGGGAAATTAAAGTCTTGGAAAATAGGTTTTGCCCCATATTTACCGCTCAAATAATATTCTTCAATATCTTCACGATTGATATGCGGTTTAAAATCCGTTAATGGATAAAGCGTTGTTGATCTATCCTTATTTTTTTCACAAAACCAAATTTGATCCCGACGTAATAGATTTTTTCTTAACACGGAAGTTTCATGTGTTGTAAAAATAAGCTGAGCATTTCTTTGGTTAATTGAGGAATTGAATAGTTTAACCAAAAATCTAACCAGATCAGGATGTAGGCTTTTATTTAATTCATCAATAACCAAAGTATCGCCATTATGCAAAACTGCCAGAATTAATCCTGAAAACTCAAATAATTTTTGCGTACCATCTGATTCGTCTCTTAAATTTATTTTTTGTGGTTTATTTTCATTATCCAAATATACAAAAAAAGTCTCGTGTTGGGCGATGATGCGCTGTTGTAAATCTTGCAGTATTTCCTCTTTAATGAAATCAGGAATATCATCAGAAAGTTCTTCAAAATTTACTTTAGGCTTTTCAAAAACAATATCATCTAATTCGATACCTGCAGAACGCAATAACTGAATCATGATCTTTTTATCTTTTTCAGATTTTTTACATTGCTTTTTTGCCATCTCATTGCTGATTCTATCTGTGCTAATAATTGGAATTCTATTGATGAGGCTATGAAAAATAGGTTTGATTTGTTCACTATTTAAATGTGCTGCACTAGATAAGAATAGCTGATCTGGTCTGGTTTGATTTCTCCAACTCACTCTTTCGCCTTTGAAATAATCAGACATTTTCCAATCATAGCTTTCGGTCTGCTGGTTATACTCACGGGAATACCAGTTTTGTTCGCGACCTTTTGGATAGACACTTAACCATTCTTCATGGATTTTTTTGTTGTCAGCAATAAAGCCATAATCCACTCTAGTAGGTTGCAAACTACCTTCATCATTGAGTAAATCCACAACAAGTGAAATGTCATAATGTGTTGGATTGTTTTTGTATGTTTCATCAAAAAGAAAAGATTCAGTTCTGATTGGTTCTTTCTCTTTCTTATTGAAGGAATCCGAAAGAATTTGAATCATTGAATGTAATGCCTTGATTACATTGGATTTACCTGAGGCGTTGGCTCCATAAATAACGGCAGATTTTAATAAAGACAGTGTAGCGGGCGCATTACTGTCAAAATAGTTGTCCGGCATTTCCTTTCCTGAATCACGAACCAACGAAAGCGTCTGTTCTTGTTTGATTGAACGATAATTTTCAACAGAAAATTGGATTAACATAGTTAGCCACCTATTTCGCTTTATTTTTAGGAAAAAAATACCTAGTTTCGGTGCATTGTACTATTTAATGGTTTTCTTCTCAATAGATATATTATTCAATTCGGATTATCCTTTCACTTTTAAAAATTATGAAGTCGTATTTTATAAATTTACTCAAAATAGCTCACTCCTATAATGCCCGACTCAAAAAACACCTTTCAAAACATACACCAGCGAAACTTCAGGCACACCACGCAATGTACCATCGCCTGAAATCAACACTGAAGACTTCTCAGCAGCGGTAGATTTCTTAGGCTCTTTAGATAATGTTAATCGTGATGAAATCGGGATTTTAAGCGTATGTGGCTGGGGCGGATTTGCCTTGAATGCAGCGGTATCAGACCCTCGCATCAAAGCCGTAGCAGTCAGTACTATGTATGATATGACCCGTGTTGCAGCAAACGGCTATGAAATCAAAATGCAAGCGAATGCTGATAGTTCATACGACCGCGCACCTGCGCAAAGTGCTGATGCACGTTATAAAATGAAATTGAATATGAGCAACGCACGTTGGGAAACATCAAAAAACGGTTACACTGACTTATTACCGACCAACAACCTTGATCCGAAAAAAGATTTCACGGCGGAAACCCCTAAATTTATTAAAGAATACGCTAATTTCTACCGTACCGAACGCGGCTACCACCCTCGTAGCGTAAACTCAAACCCTGATGCGTCTTGGACTGTAACGGGTATGTTACCGCTGATTAATATGCCAATTTTGAAATATACGGCAGAATTGAAATCGCCAGCTTTAGTGGTTCACGGTGAAATTGCTCACAGCCGTTACTTCGGTGAAGATGCTTACAAAGCATTAGGCAGCAAAGATAAAGAGCTATACATCGTACCAGGTGCAACACACGGATTTATACGACAACAGCACCGGCAAAATTCCGTTTGATAAATTCGAGCAGTTCTTCAAAGCGAAATTGAAATAATGTGAATAAATAAAAGGCCGTCTGAAATGAGTGTTTTAGACGGCCTTTGCCAACCCTGCTACAATACGCCTTTTCACGGTTCACAAGAAAATGAAGCTAAAACTGACTGATACGCAGATACCCCCTCTTCCTCCAAACAAAAGAAGGGGTATTTTTGCCGGACAGAATTTTGACTTATGGCAAGAGTATGTGAAAAAACGTGAGGTCGTCTGAAAAAAACGGTTGCCAATTTTTACCGTTAGAGTATAGTTCTTAATAACTATTTTTCAGCTAATTCCTTATATCTATCTTACAACCTTGGATAAGTAGTTGCCATTGGGTACTCCGCCCGGCGGCAACATTTTTTATCCGCAAGGGTTTAATAAATTTTATTCGTTTTATCTGACGAAGGTCGTCTGAAAAACCTAATACTTTGAATATTTATAGTTTTTATGGCTATAAATATCAAATAAAAATAAACATTTTACGACAACAGCTTTATCCGGGATCAATCAAATGAACCATTCAAATAAAGAGAAACTTTTCAAACTTAGCACCTTGGCACTCTGCCTTGCCGCGCTGCCGCAAGCCGTTCAAGCCGCTGAAGAAGTACAACAGGTGGAATTAAATCAGGTCAATGTGGTCGGGAAAAACTGCATCTG
Source organism: Neisseria polysaccharea (assembly GCF_963392925.1). Lineage (NCBI taxonomy): Bacteria > Pseudomonadati > Pseudomonadota > Betaproteobacteria > Neisseriales > Neisseriaceae > Neisseria > Neisseria polysaccharea. Next base: position 14,940 of record NZ_CAUJNZ010000020.1, on the reverse strand, counting down.
TTGGTAGGCGGACGCTATACCCATTGGAAACGAGACTTCAATTACAACTGGTCCCGTTATGCAGGCGCTCCGGACAATGATGCAAAAACCTATTCAGTCAAAAACAGCAAATTCATTCCATACATCGGCATCACTTACGATTTCATGCCGGGGCAAAGCCTCTATGCAAGCTATACATCCATCTACAAACCGACACTGAAAACAAATGCAGACAACAGCTATCTCGCGCCCGAAGTCGGTAAAAACTACGAATTGGGTTGGAAAGGCGAATGGATGCAGGGCAAACTCAATACGGCCGTTTCCCTGTTCCAAACCGATAACACCAACGTCGGCGTACGCGTCAACGTTCCGGCCAGCGGCAACAAGAAGCAGACTTTCTACTACGTTCCCGCAAAAGAACGCAGCCGCGGTGCAGATGCGGAAATTTCCGGAGCAATCGGCGCGAATTGGAAACTGTTTGCCGGCTATACCTACAATATCCGCAAAACAGAAAACCATCCCCATACCGAGGGCGATTTTGCCAACTGGACACCAAAACATATTTTCCGAGCTTACAGCAGCTATACGCCGCCGTTTGCAAACGGTAAGTTAAGCATCGGTATGGGCTTATCCAGTCAAAGCAAAACCGGCAGCAAACTGCCCCAAGGCGGCTATACCGTTTGGAATGCCGGTTTGCAATACCATCCGACCGACAATTTGCAACTGGGGCTGGCGGTCAACAACCTGACCGACAAACACTACTATGAAAACAACAGCAACCGTACAAAAAACTACGGCAACTTCTACGGCGAACCGCGCAATGCCGTGTTTAGCCTGAAATGGAAGATGTAAGGGCATGCCTTCGCTGCAAAAGTATCATTTTTGATCCAAGAGGCCGTCTGAAAGCCTGACCCTGCTTTCGGACGGCTTGCCGTATGCATTAAAAACATCATGAAATCCCTCAAAAACTTCCTTCATCTTGCCCGTCCGTTTTGGACAGGCAGACACAGCAAAACCCAATGGCTGATACTCGCCTCACTCATCGGCCTTACGCTTTTTTCAACCACCATCAGCGTTTGGATAGCCGCTTGGGACAAACGCTTCTATGATGCGCTGGCCGCATTCGACGGCGCGTCCATGCCTTCCCTGATCAGTGAATTTTTAGGATATATGGCAATGATTGTTGCCTGCATCGGATTTGGGGACTGGCTGCAGAAACGCCTTATTTTCCGCTGGCGTTCCCATCTGACCGAGCAGTTCCAACACCACTGGCTTGACGAACACAAACACTACCGCCTGCGCCTGACCGGCGAACCGGACAACCCCGACCAACGTATCGCCGAAGACATCTACCTGCTTGCCGACCAAAGTATCGGCCTGTTTCGCTCCTTCATCAGCAACATCACCAAACTCAGTGCCTTTGTTACCGTATTATGGACGCTTTCCGGCGTACAAACCTTCAATATCGGCGGACAAAACATCACCCTGCACGGCTACCTCGTCTGGGTTGCCCTGATTTATTCCATCATCAGCACACTCTTCGCACACCTCGTCGGCCGCAAACTGAAAATCCTCAACATTGACCGCCAGCACCGCGAAGCCGATTACCGCGCCGCCCTCCTGCGTGTGCGCGATAATGCCGAACAAATCGCCTTTTACAATGGCAACGATGCCGAAGCAGACCGCCTGAAACAGCGTTTCAAGCGTATCCGCGACAACTGGCGGCAACTGACCAACTGTGAATTCCGTCAAGAAACCTTCTTTGCAACCTACGTCCGCATCAGCATCTTTATCCCCATCCTCGCCACATTACCCATGTATCTGGCGAAAACCCTGACCTTCGGCGATATGATGCAGACCCGCACATCGTTTGCCCGGGTTCAAGACAGCTTCGGCTGGTTTACCGATTACTACCGCAGCCTTATCGAATGGGCGGCGGTCGTCGAACGCCTTTCCGGTTTTCAGACGGCATTGGAACAAATAAGTGAAAAAAGGACAACGGCAGCCGCAATACAAAAGCCCGACCCATCACCGTCCGGCAACAAAGCAGGCGGCATCCTCGCCCTGCAAGACCTGACCGTCCACACCCAAAGCGGCGGCAAACTGCTCTCCGGTATCTCCATCAAAGCCCACGCCCCCGAATGGGTATTGCTCGAAGGCAAAAGCGGCATCGGAAAATCCACCCTTCTGCGCGTATTGGCAGGGTTGTGGCCTTATTATCTCGGCAATTTCACATTAAAAGGCAGAACATTGTTCCTACCGCAACGCCCCTATCTTCCCGCCGGAACCCTGCGTCAAACCGCCCACTACCCGAATGCCGCACATACAGACAACCACGCCCTTCAGACGGCATTGGAACAGGTAGGATTAGGCCGTCTGACCGACGACTTGGATACCGAAAAGGAATGGCACTCCCTCCTGTCAGGCGGCGAACAACAGCGGCTCAGCCTTGTCCGAGCCTTGCTGCACAAACCGCAAATCCTGTTCCTCGACGAAGCCACCAACCAGCTCGACGACGAATCCGCATTGACGCTGATGCACATCCTCAAACACGAACTGCCCGATACACTGGTCATCGGCATCAGCCATCAAAACGAAATCAAAAACCTGTTTGAACGTAAAATTAATTTAACTGCTTGCCATCCGTCCGAATAAGGTATATAGTTCTTTATAACTAGTTTGATAGTTCTTTATATCTATCAATACTCCTTGGGAAGCCTCCACCACACGGTAGGAGGCATTTTTTTGCCGTCGTAAAAGCTCAAAAACATTTGCAGGTCATGCCGTCTGAATCCGAAACAGCATTACCTACACCGCCATCTAAAGACAACCCTGCTACAATACGCCTTTTATTGTTCACGCCGATTTTGCTATGACCGAGCCGACCTACATCCCCCTGCGCCTGCATACCGAATTTTCGATTACCGACGGTATGGTGCGGATTAAAAAACTGATTGCCAAAGCGCAGGAATACGGTTTGCCTGCTTTGGGCATCAGCGATTTGATGAACGAATTCGGTTTGGTGAAATTTTATAAAGCCTGCCGCAGCGCGGGGATTAAGCCTATCGGCGCGGCGGACGTGCGGATAGGCAATCCGGATGCGCCCGACAAGCCGTTCCGCGCCATGCTGATTATCCGCAACGATGCGGGCTATCTGCGCTTGAGCGAGCTTTTGACGGCGGCTTATGTCGGCAAAGACCGTAATGTCCATCACGCGGAACTCAATCCCGAATGGCTGGAAAACGGCGACAACAGCGGCTTGATTTGTTTGAGCGGCGCGCATTACGGTGAAGTGGGCGTGAATCTGTTGAACGGCAATGAAGACGCGGCGCGAGCGACGGCGTTGAAATATGCAGCGTGGTTCCCCGATGCGTTTTATTTAGAGCTGCAACGCCTGCCCGAACGCCCCGAATGGGAGGCTTGCGTTTCCGGCAGCGTGAAGCTGGCGGAGGAATTGGGCTTACCGGTGGTGGCGACGCATCCGACGCAGTTTATGAGCCGCGACGATTTCAACGCGCACGAGGCGCGGGTGTGCATCGCCGGCGGCTGGGTGCTGACGGACAAGAAACGTCCGCGCGATTTCACGCCGGGTCAGTTTTTCATTCCGCCGGAAACGATGGCCGAACGTTTCGCCGATTTGCCCGAAGCCTTGGAAAACACGGTAGAAATTGCCAAACGCTGTAATCTGCACATCACATTGGGCAAAAACTTCCTGCCCCTTTTCCCCACGCCCGACGGTTTATCACTCGATGACTATCTCATCAAACTCTCCAATGAGGGCTTGCAGGAACGTATGGTTCAGCTTTATCCCGACGAGGCGGAGCGGGCGGCAAAAATGCCGGAATATCAGGAACGTTTGGATTTTGAGCTGAACATCATCATCCAGATGAAATTCCCCGGCTATTTCCTTATCGTACAAGACTTTATCAACTGGGCGAAAACACACGGCTGTCCGGTCGGGCCGGGCCGTGGTTCGGGCGCGGGTTCGCTGGTGGCGTATTCGCTGAAGATTACCGACCTTGATCCGCTCAAATACGCGCTGCTGTTCGAGCGTTTCCTAAACCCCGAACGCGTTTCTATGCCCGACTTCGACGTGGACTTTTGCCAAAGCAACCGCGGCCGCGTGATTGAGTACGTGCGCGAGAAATACGGTGCGGAAGCGGTCAGCCAGATTGTTACCTTCGGCACGATGTCGTCCAAAGCAGTCATCCGCGACGTGGGGCGCGTGCTGGAGCTGCCGTTTACCCTGTGCGACAAACTGTCCAAGCTGATTCCGCTGGAAGCCAACAAACCTTTGAGTTTGGACGACGCGATGAAGGCGGAGCCGCAGATTCAGGAATTAATCGAAGCGGAAGAAGCGGACGAACTGATTACGCTGGCGAAAAAGCTGGAAGACCTGACGCGCGGTTTGGGTATGCACGCAGGCGGCGTGTTGATCGCGCCGGGCAAGATTTCCGATTACAGCCCCGTGTATCAGGCGGACGAATCCGCCTCGCCCGTATCCATGTACGACAAAGGCGACGTGGAAGACGTGGGTTTGGTGAAATTCGACTTTTTGGGTCTGCGCAACCTGACCATTATCGAAATGGCGCAGAACAACATCAAAAACACCACCGGCGATATCGTCGATGTCGGCACAATCCCGCTCGACGACCAGACCGCCTACCAAATCTTCCGCGATGCGAACACCACCGCCGTGTTCCAGTTTGAGTCGACCGGCATGAAAAAAATGCTGAAAACGGCGCATACGACCAAGTTTGAAGAACTCATCGCCTTCGTATCGCTCTACCGCCCCGGCCCGATGGACAACATCCCCGACTTCGTCGCGCGCATGAAGGGACAGGAATTCCAATACATCCATCCGCTGCTCGAAGGCATTCTCGCGCCGACTTACGGCATTATGGTGTATCAGGAACAAGTGATGCAGGCGGCTCAGATTATCGGCGGCTACTCGCTCGGCGGCGCGGACCTGCTGCGCCGCGCCATGGGTAAGAAAAAGCCCGAAGAAATGGTGAAACACCGCGAAATCTTCGCCGAAGGCGCGGCAAAACAAGGCATTTCGCGCGAAAAATCCGACGAAATCTTCAACTACATGGAAAAATTCGCCGGCTACGGTTTCAACAAATCCCACGCCGCCGCCTACGCCCTGATTTCCTATCAGACCGCATGGCTCAAAGCCCACTACCCCGCCGAATTTATGGCGGCGACCATGTCGTCTGAATTGGACAACACCGACCAGCTCAAGCATTTCTACGACGACTGCCGCGCCAACGGCATCGAGTTCCTGCCGCCCGACATCAACGAATCCGACTACCGCTTCACGCCGTATCCGAACATGAAAATCCGCTACGCACTCGGCGCGATTAAAGGCACGGGCGAAGCAGCCGTCGAATCCATCATCGCCGCGCGGCAAAGCGGCGGCAAGTTTACCGGCCTCTTGGACTTCTGCGAGCGCGTCGGCAAAGAACACATGAACCGCCGCACCCTCGAAGCCCTGATACGCGGCGGCGCGTTCGACAGCATCGAACCCAACCGCGCCATGCTCTTGGCGAACATCGACCTCGCTATGGACAACGCCGACCAAAAAGCCGCCAACGCCAATCAGGGCGGACTTTTCGACATGATGGAAGATGCCATCGAACCGGTGCGGCTCGTTGACGCGCCCATGTGGAGCGAGTCGGAAAAACTCGCCGAAGAAAAAACCGTCATCGGCTTCTACCTCTCCGGCCACCCGTTCGGCCCGTATGCCCAAGAAGTCCGCCAAATCGCCCCGCAGAAACTGTCGAAACTCAAACCGCAAGACAGCGTGCGCCTCGCCGGATTCGTTACCGCCGTGCGCACCATGATGGGCAAGCGCGGCAAAATCGCCTTCGTCAGCCTTGAAGATTTGAGCGGACAGATTGAAATCATGATCGGCGGTCAGACGTTGGAAAACTGCGCCGACTGCCTCAAAGCCGACCAAGTGCTGATTATCGAATCCAAAGTCAGCCGCGACGACTACGGCGGCGGCGACGGGTTGCGCATCATAGCAAACCAAGTCATGACCCTGCAAACGGCGCGCGAACGCTACGCCCGCAGCCTCAGCCTCGCCCTCGCCCCGCATCACGACATCGGCAAACTGGTACAACTGCTTGCCGCCCACCAACTGCCCGACACGCCGCGCATCCCGCTGCAACTGTCGTATGGCAACGGAAAAGCGTCGGGCAGGCTTCAAGTGCCGCCGAAATGGACGGTTACGCCGAGTTCCGCATTGTTCGGCGAACTGGAAAAACTGCTCGGCAGCCGGTCGGTGCGTGTCAACTGGTAACCCAAAATACAAATGCCGTCTGAAGCCCAAAATCTGTTTCATTCGTACTTTATTCGAATGATTGAATAAAAGTAACTGCCAAGAAAAACGTATTTTTTGGTTATTTCGCCAGTCTAAATAGGGCAACCGGGACGATTGATATCCGTGTGCATGACACAGACAGCACCAAAGGGAAAAACGGCATTTTCCAAAGTATCGGTGTCAAAACCGCCCTTTCATTCCCAAAATACCAAATCGACGAACCGGGCAAAGAAATCAGACCGTGCCGTCTGAAAAAACGCCCGCCCGTCCGTTAAATTAACCTATCCCTGTTTCAGACGGCCTGAAGCAGGGATTTTTATATCAAGATAAAATGAGAACGGGAGCAATAACCCTTAAGTAGCTCTTGTTATAGTGGATTAACAAAAAATCAGGACAAGGCGACGAAGCCGCAGACAGTACAAACAGTACGGAACCGATTCACTTGGTGCTTCAGCACCTTAGAGAATCGTTCTCTTTGAGCTAAGGCGAGGCAACGCCATATCGGTTTTTGTTAATCCACTATATTTTCCGATGCAAAACAAAGCAGTCATATATTTAATTCCCCCTACCTCTGCCAAGCCTTCCTCAAATATTCGACGCAGTCGGTCAGCGAGTGGAACGGGACATTGCCGTGGTTGGCATTCGGATATTCCCTGAAAAAGACGGCGGCCCCGCGCCTGTCCAACTCTGCCGCCATTTGTTCGGCCTGACCTGCCATGTCGCGTTCTTCCCTGCGTTTGCAACCGCTGCCCCGTTCTAGCGCGCCGATGTTGAGGCAGACATCGATGCCGTCCAGCCGGTTTTCAGACGGCATAAAATCGAGTATCCGCCTGTTGTGCCACCAAATCGAGGGGGATACGAGCCAATGCCGTCTGAAACGACGGTGGGAAAGCAGGGAATACAGTCCGAACAGTGCGCCGAACGAATGCCCGAATACGGCGGTTTCATTTTTGTCCAGCCGGTATTTGCTTTCTAAAAAGGCGGTCAGCTCGCTGTCGATAAAGGCGGCGAAGCGATCTGCCTGTCCGAACTGCTGCCGTTCGTCTGCTGTGGCGTTGTCTCCAAGCGGCGGAGTGTAGTCGGCGGCACGCTGCGTCAGGTCGCGCACACTGCCCGTCGTGTAGCCGATACCGACAATCAGGCAGGGGGCGTTGCTTCGGGTAACGGGGTTGGGCATCAGCGACTGCATGATGTTGAAAAGTGCGGGGAAAAAGGCTTCGCCGTCGAGGACAAAGAGGACGGGATAGCCTTCAGACGGCATTTCGCCGAGTGTTGCCGTCTGAATCCGATAAATTCGCCCCGTGCAGGTGGATTTTATTTCGGTTTCAAAGGCTTGGGGCAGTATGGCAGGTTGGAATGTGTCGGTCGTTATGGGTTTCATGATGTTTGGCTTGTGGGTCAGACTGGCGGCAAGCGGTAAAACCGAGCCGGCAAAGCGGTCTGCCTGCCGGTTCGGTCTGTTTTCCTTCGCAATGCCATACTCCAGTTGTGAGAGCATAGGGTATGCCGCGCAGCTTGTTGTGGTTTGATTATGCTGCGGCTGCCGTTTCAGACGGCATATTTGCCTTTAAAAACTGTAACGCAGGTTTGCCGTCAGGCTGCGCTCCGAACCGGGAATGTTAAAGGTGTTCGTGCCGCCGACGCGGGCGTAGTAATGGCGGTTGAAGATGTTGTCGGCGTTGATTTGCAGCTTCAGCTTAGGCGTGAAGCGGTATGCCGCCATCGCATCGAACGTGGCATAACCGCCTGCATGCATCCCTGCAGATGAAGTAATGCCGCTCATCGCGTTCACGCCGCCGCCGATGGTCAGCTCGGGCGTAACTTGGTAAGTCGTCCACAGGTTTGCGCTGTGTTTGGGCATCAGTAGGAAGATGCCGTCATCGCGTGAATTGGAGGCGGTTTTGATTTGGCTGTGCAAATAGCTGTAACCTGCATGGATTTGCCATTTCGGTGTAATCGCGCCGCTGATTTCGGTCTCAACACCTTCCATCACGCGTTTGCCCAATGCGGCGTAACGGGTTTTTTTGTTGTTTGGGTCCAGCGGTGCGGCGGCGTTTTTATCCTTCATGCGGTAGAACGAAACCCGGGTATTGAGGCGGTCGTCCATATGGCTGCCTTTGTAGCCAACTTCAAACTGGTTGCCTTGGCGCGGTTTGAGCAGCTTGCCGTCTGTGCCGATGCTGGTTTGCGGCGTGTAGAGTTGGGAGAAGCTGGCGTACAGGCTGTTGCTGCCGTCTATATCGTAAACCGCGCCAACGTAACTCGTGAATTTGGTTTTTGAAGCTTTGTGCAGGGTTTTGCCGTCGCCCGACTCGATTTTGTAGTGTCCCAAACGTCCGCCGCCGATGAGCGACAGCCCGTCGGCAGGATGGAAGACGGATTTGCCGTAAACGCCGAATTTATCAAGGTTCTCGGTGTCAAGGGTATGCTTGTAGCCGTGCGCGCCGGCACGGGCATTTTGTATCAAATCAACATAGGAGGCGGAGAGGAAGCCGTCCAAGGCGATATTGCTTGCAACAGTCGAACGCCCTTGTTCATTAGTGCTGCGGAAACGGTTGTAGTCCGCACCAATCACAAATTCGTTGGCGGTGTTGCCCAAGGCAAACGGCCGGCTGTAACTTGCGTCAACCGCAAAGGCTTTTTGTTTGATGTCCGTACCCAAACCCGCCACGTTGGCTTGTCCGGTATTGTTGAGTTTGCTGCCGGCAAAGGCATAGTTGGAATCGGCTTTCCGGTCGGAATAGCGCATACCGACTTTGCCGTAGCCGCCGTTGCCAAAGTAATGTTTCAAATCGGCAAACACGTCGTGGCTGTTCATTTTAAATTTGTTCCAATCCGCGCCGACAAATACGTGTTGCGGCAGGGACGGCAATTTGTTATTGGCATCGGCTGGCAAGCCGTTGTACGGCGCGAGGTGGCGTTGCTGGTAAAGATAGCCCGCGCCCAAAACCGTATCGGGGTTGATGTCCCAATCCGCCGCCGCGTAGAAGGTTTCATGGTGGTTATTTTTCTCGGCGGGACGCGGAGACGCGCCGACGGTCTGCGCCATCACGCGACCGCGCACGCTGCCGTCTGCATTGAGGCTGCCCGATACGTCCGCCTCGGCTTTATATTGTTTGTGCGTGCCGAACCCTGCCGCCATATGTCCTTGGAACGCTTTGGCCGGGCGTTTGCGTACCAGATTCACGATGCCGCCCATCTCGCCGCTGCTGTCGAACAAGCCGCTCGGGCCGCGCATCACTTCGACGCGGTCGAAGGCAAACAGGTTGGGCAGCGTGCCGTTGATACTCTGCATCTGCGCAGGCAGGCCGTCGATGTTGTATTCGCTGTATTCGTAACCGCGCGCGTAAACCGAAGAGCGTCCGTCGTCGTTGCTCAACACGCGCAGGCCGGGCGTTTTGCGTGCCAGTTGGTCGAAGGTGTCAACATTGCGGTCTTTTACCTGTTGATTGGTGATGATACTGACGGATTGCGGAATTTCGCGCAAAGAAGCGGGGATTTTTGTACCGACGGTGGCGGCAAACGAGCTGTAATCGCCGTTTTTCTCGGTGGCAATCGCGTTGTACGAACGCTGACCTTTGATGTGGACGGTTTCCAAATCCGCCGTTTGTGCGGCAAAAACCGAAGACGAAAGTGCTGCCAAAACCGTGGCGGCGGTCATATTGATGCGGAAAACTGACATAAACTGTCCCATTCACATAAATGATAATGGTTCTATTTTAATAAAGCACAACGCGGCTTGTTCGGAAAAACATATCGCTCAGCCGACAAATTTTGTCGAAAATGCGACACGTCTGCGTTTTCCGCATAAAATCTGCTTTTTTACTGCAACCAACCTGCTATGACCACGCCCAAACTCATCATCTTCGACTGGGACGGCACGCTTGCCGACACGACCCAACCCATCATCGACACGATGCGCCGCAGCTTCGCCGAATGCGGATTTCCGCCGCCCGAAGCGGAACGCGTCCGCAGCCTGATCGGCTACAGCCTGCCCGCCATCATCCGCGCCCTGCTCGAAATGCCGTCTGAAACCGCCGTTGCCGACATCGCGCGCACTTATTCCGCACATTACCTCAATCCCAACAACCGCAATATGTCTTTATTTCCTCAAGCACTGCCCTGTCTAGACACGCTCAAAGCGCAAGGCTTCCGGCTTGCCGTTGCCACGGGCAAAGGGCGGGCGGGCTTGGACAACGCCATCAGCCAAACCGCCACCGGCGGCTATTGGCTCGCCACCGCCTGCGCAGGGGAATATCCCTCCAAACCCTCGCCCGAAATGGTGTTCGGACTTTGCGGCGAACTGGGACTCGACCCGAAAGAAGCATTGGTCGTCGGCGATACGGCACACGACCTGCATATGGCGGCAAACGCGGGGGCGGCGGCAGTCGGCGTTGCCACCGGTGCACATTCGCGCGAACAGCTCCTTGGCGCACCGCATCTCGCCGTATTGAACGACTTGTCCGAACTGCCAGGTTTTCTTGCACGACATTACGCCTGATTGGTTTCCGCATCCGGCACACGGCAAAAATGCCGTCTGAAGCCTGTTCAGACGGCATTTGTGTTTGCCCAAACATCCGATGCCTGCGTTAACGCCTGCATCAACGTTTGCACAAATCGGGTTTGGTTTCGCCCTCGCGGCGCAGCTCTTTGGGCAGGACGAACACGATGCTTTCTTCCGCACCCTCGCCTTCGCGCACGGTTTCGTGCCCCCATCCGCGTATGGTTGCCAATACTTCCTGCACCAACACTTCGGGCGCGGACGCGCCTGCCGTTACGCCGACTTTGTTTTTGCCCTCAAACCACGCGCGTTGCAGGTAGCCTGCATTATCCACCATATACGCATCGGTCCCGATGCCTGCCGCCACTTCGCGCAGGCGGTTGCTGTTGGACGAATTGGGCGAACCGACCACAATCACGATGTCGCACTGTTCTGCCAACTCTTTGACGGCGGTTTGCCGGTTGGTCGTCGCATAGCAGATGTCTTCCTTGTGCGGATTGCGGATATTGGGGAAACGCGCGTTCAGCGCGGCGATGATGTCTTTGGTTTCATCGACCGAGAGCGTGGTCTGGCTGACATAGGCGAGTTTGTCGGGGTTTCTGACTTCGAGTTTTGCCACATCTCCGACCGTTTCGACCAAAAGCATTTTGCCCGGCGCAAGCTGCCCCATCGTTCCTTCGACCTCGACGTGCCCCTTATGCCCGATCATGATGATTTCACAGTCTTGGGCATCCAGTCGGGCGACTTCCTTATGCACTTTCGTCACCAGCGGGCAAGTCGCATCAAACACGCGGAAACCACGTTCCGCCGCTTCCTGCTGCACTGCCTTCGATACGCCGTGTGCCGAATAAACCAGTGTCGCGCCCGGCGGTACTTCCGCCAAGTCTTCAATAAACACCGCGCCTTTTTCGCGCAGGTTATCGACGACAAACTTGTTATGGACGACTTCGTGGCGCACATAAATCGGCGCGCCGAATTCTTCCAAAGCACGTTCGACAATACTGATTGCCCGATCCACACCGGCGCAGAAGCCGCGCGGATTGGCAAGGATGATGGTTTTTCCGTTCATAAGTTTTGCATTCCGTGTTCAGACGGCATTCACGTTTTTTTGCTATCTTTGCGATGGACGATATTGTCAAGCACCGCCAACACCGCACCGACGCAGATAAAGCTGTCGGCAATATTAAAGGCGGGATAAAACCAATTTTGCCAATAAAACAATAAGAAATCGACGACATGACCGTGTATCAGGCGGTCGATGACATTGCCTAACGCACCGCCGATAATCATTGCCGCCCCGATTTTGCCGAGGGCTGCAAACTCGTCGCGGAAGATGGCGCGTACCAAATACGCGCTCACCGCCACCGCCAGCACCAAAAAAAAGTATTTCTGCCAGCCGCCCTGATCGGCAAGGAAGCTGAATGCCGCGCCCGGGTTGTACACCAGCGTCAGATCGAAAAACGAAGGAATGACGTTGACGCGTTCCCGATACTGAAACAACGACAGCACCGCCCACTTCGACCACTGGTCCAGCACGATGGCGGCAAATGCCAATACCCAATAGCGCGTTTTACTTGAAACAGATGAAGACATATTTTTCAACAACCGGATAAAAGAGTGCCATTTTACCCGAAAACCCCCTGCCTGTACCCGAAACGGCAAACGCCGTAATCTTGAAACCCGTCATTCCCGCGCAGGCGGGAATCCAGACCTGTCCGCACAGAAACTTATCGGATAAAACGGTTGCTCCACCCCTGCGTTCTAGATTCCCACTTTCGTGGGAATGACGCTTCAGTTGCGCAGGGTAGGATTTGGTGGGGTTAGCAGGCTGAAGCCCACCCTACGGCTCGCTGATTCCCCGACACCGATGCCGTCTGAACATTCAGACGGCATTTTTGATGCACCCGCCGTTGACAGGCGCGGGCGGGCACAGTGAAATACCCGAACCGTCATTCCCGACAACACCGCAATCTTGAAACCCCTCCGCCATTATGAAGACAAATCGCGGCACAAAAAATGCCGTCTGAAATGCTGTTTGGCGGTTTCAGACGGCATTTGCTCAAACTTTATCAGGCGTAATAGCGCGTTTCGCCTTCTCCGCCGACATTCTCTGCACAGCGTTTGCAGACGGTTTCATGGCCTGCTACTGCGCCCACATCGTGGGTGTAGTGCCAGCAGCGTTCGCATTTTTCGCCGTCACTGGCTTTGGCGGCAACGGCAAGTTCATCACCGACTTTCACTTCTGCTTTAGACACCAGCAAAGCAAAGCGCAATTCTTCGCCCAAAGCATTCAGATAGTCGGCCATTTCTTCCGGCGCGGTGATTTCGGCTTCCGCCTGCAAGGACGAACCGACGGTTTTGTCGGCGCGCAAAGGCTCGATGGCGGCGGTTACCGCTTCGCGGGCTTCGCGGATTGCCGTCCATTTTTTCACCAGTTCGGCTTCGGCTTTTTCGTTGATGGTCGGGAACTCGTGCCAGGTGTGGAAAAGCACGCTGTCTTCTTCGCCGCCGCCGATGATGTCCCACGCTTCTTCGCCGGTGAAGCACAAAATCGGCGCAATCAAGAGAACCAAACTGCGTGTGATGTGGTACAGGGCAGTTTGCGCGCTGCGGCGGGCGCGGCTGTCGGCTTTGGTGGTGTAGAGGCGGTCTTTCAGGATGTCGAGGTAGAACGCGCCCAAATCTTCCGAGCAGAAAGAAACAATGTCTTTTACAGCAAAGTGGAAGGCGTAGCGCGGATAAAAGTCACCCGCCAGACGCTCTTGCAGCTGACGTGCCAACACTAAGGCGTAGCGGTCGATTTCCACCATGTCTGCCTGTTGCACGGCATCTTCAATAGGATTGAAGTCGCTGAGGTTGGCAAACAGGAAGCTCAAGGTATTGCGGATACGGCGGTAGCTTTCGGTTACGCGCTTGAGGATTTCTTTGGAAATCGCCAATTCGCCGCTATAATCGGTGGATGCCGCCCACAGACGCAGGATGTCCGCGCCGAATTCGTTATAGATTTCCTGCGGTGCGACGACGTTGCCGATGGATTTCGACATTTTTTTGCCTTCGCCGTCTACAACGAAACCGTGGGTCAGCAGCTGTTTATACGGTGCGCGTCCCATGGACGAGGCGCAACCGGTCAGCATAGAGGATTGGAACCAGCCGCGGTGTTGGTCGCTGCCTTCGAGGTAAAGGTCGGCGGGCCAATCCAATTCTTCGCGTTGTTTCAAGACGGAATAATGGGTCGAACCGGAGTCGAACCATACGTCCATCGTGTCGGAAAGTTTGTCGTAATGTTCGCAATCTTCCGCGCTTAATAATTCGCTTTTATCGAGGGAGAACCAAGCCTCGATGCCTTTTTCTTCAATGTGTTGCGCGACTTTTTCCAAAAGTTCGGCAGAGTTCGGATGCAGCTCGCCCGTTTCTTTGTGAACAAAGAAAGTCATCGGCGTGCCCCAATAGCGTTGGCGTGAAACCACCCAGTCAGGACGGCCTTCAATCATGGCTTCGAGGCGAGCGCGACCCCAAGACGGGAAAAACTCGGTATCGTCCACGGCCTTGATGGCTTTGTCGCGCAGGGTTTTGCCGTCGGCACCGGCTTTGTCCATACCGATAAACCATTGTCCGGTCGCGCGGTAAATCAGCGGCGTTTTGTGCCGCCAGCAGTGCGCGTAGCTGTGTTCGATTTTACTGCTTGCCAAAAGGTTGCCGGTTTCTTCCAACCATTGCAGGATAACGGGATTGGCTTCCCAAACGCGCATACCGGCAACGCGCGGCGTTTCGCTGATGTATTTGCCTTCGGCGTTGACAGGGTTGTAAAGCTCGATGCCGTATTTATTGCAGACGGCGTAGTCTTCCAAACCGTGCGCGGGGGCGGTGTGTACCAAGCCGGTACCGGCATCGGTGGTAACGTGGTCGCCGTTGAGCATGGGAATATCGCGTTCTAGGAACGGATGATTCATGTGTAGGTTTTCCAGCTTGTCGCCGGTGGTTTCGGCAAGGATGGCGATGCCGTCTGAAAAGCCGTAGCGTTTCAAAGCGTCTTCTGCCAAATCTTTCGCCAATACCAATTTGCCTTTGGGCGTATCAATCAGTTGATACACCACGTCCGCGCCCGCCGATACGGCTTGGCTCGCCCGCAGCG
>NZ_CAUJNZ010000019.1:0-31621 GCF_963392925.1 Neisseria polysaccharea | reverse complement strand
CCCCCCCCCTGACTAACAGGGGGGGAGCGAAATAAAAACAAATCCCTAAAGGTACTGAGCAAATGAGTGAAGCAGAATATTTTTCCCATTTCATATCGGACGGAAAGGGAAAGCTTTTAGAAATTCCGCAGCGAAGAGGTAAGCAAGACGGGGTTTTTATTGATTGGCTGTCATTCACACTGCACGAAGATTCTTTGTTGAAAGTTTCCGGATGTCCCTTAGTTTCCGATGCCGAATATATGTTTGTTTTAAGCAAAAAATTGGAGGAAATATTGGGGTTTGGAATTACGAGCCGATGCAAATCGAAGGGCAATAAATTTTACGATTCGATGTTTAGGCTGGGTTCTGAAGAAGTTGATTATGGCGAAGTGCATTACGGAGGTCAGCGAAATACGATTTTGATCGAATTGAAAGGCGTAGGCTGCAACATTGCAAATCCCGGTTGGGAATTGAGGCTTAAGCAGTTTTTGGAGGATTCGTTAAGGTCGAGGATAACGCGGGTAGATTTGGCACTTGATTTTTTTGATGGGGAGTACACACCGGAGCAGGCACTTTTAGATCACGATAATGGTTTTTTTGACAACAGCAACATGAGGCCGAAGTCTGAAATGATTGGGACGGCTTGGCGGAGAGAGGACGGGAGCGGCAAGACTTTTTATGTCGGACGCAAAAAAAATTCCAAGTTTGTCCGTGTTTATGAGAAAGGGAGGCAGCTTGGCGATAAAGAAAGCAAGTGGGTAAGGTTTGAAATTCAGTTTAATCACGGAGATATGGTAATCCCATTGGATATTTTGATAAATCAGGGCTCTTATTTTTCAGGAGCATTCCCGATTTGTCAGAAATTCAAAAATATGCCGGAACCGGAAAGGTTTGATTATCGTAAAAAAGTGGCTAATTTAACCTTTCAGCATAAATTGCATTATGCGAGAAATGCCGTCGGCAAACTGGTTAATTTCATGCTTGATATGGGTTTTGACAGCGATGAAATTGTCAAATATCTGAAGTCAGATTTAGGTTATCCCAAAGGTTTGGAAATTGAAAAATATTCGTTGGCCGGATTGAGGGATGTTTTGAAATTTGGGTTTATCCACGAACAACCGGATGTAGATTTAGAGATTGAATTAGAAGAACTTGGAATTATCGGATTTAAGCAATCCGATAAATTCGATATAGATAAAAGGCTTTTCGACCCTCATTACGATGCCGAAACAGAGAGGCAATATCAGCTTTATCTTGACAGAATGTATGATCTTCATGCAAATAAAAATCAATTTAGAAAGGAAAAATGAACATGTTTAATCAAAGTCAAACCGTAAATTATCCCGCAACATTATTGGGTGCGAAGAAATTTAAAGGCGAAATTGACGGCTCAAATATCGACAGTTGCTCCGTTTTTGTCGCTTCTCCATTGCCGACGCAATCGGGCAATGCGGTGGGTTTTACCGCAGCGCAAATGAAATTCGGCGATAGCAGTAATTTTGCACGGTTGGAAAATCTCAAATATCCGTGTGAGGTTATTCTGACGGTTGAGATGACCTCGACAGGAAAAGGGATGATTCCGACTTTAATCGATTTTCAGTTGGTTGAAAAACTGAAGGGCTGATTTATGAAATATGAAGAGCGTTTTATCGTTCAAGATTTGGAAACGCATGAATTTATTTATCCCGATCCGTTCGGATATGTCGGATTCACGCAAAATTTAAAATCTGCCGGTCATTTCGAAAGTTATGAAGACGCATTTAATGCGGGAGTGAGTGAGATAGGCGGAAAATTTCAGATATTTCAGTTTTTCGTAAAATCTTGATAAAAGCAAAACAGGCTCGGCGGGCGGTCTGTCAATCTTTCACAAAGCCCGCAAAAAGGATTAAAAATGAATCAAGCAACTTTAATTATCGGATTCTTTGTCTGCCTTATTCTTTTCATTTTCTCAATGCTTTATTTTATAAATTAAAACAAAATTCGGGAACAGGCTTCGCCCGGATTTAAACCTAAGAAGCCGTCTTACTTTAAACATTAAAAAAGGAAAAAAACGATGAACATCGTTAAAAAATATGCTGTGAAAGCAGCAATGGCAGTCGGTATCTTCACGCCGGCTATTGTTATGGCAGATACCTTTGATTCGGCCGCAATTGGTCAGCAAATCGCAAGCGTAATCATGGGTTTTGTGGCAATGGTTTCCGCCGTGGGTATGGCGGCCATTACCGTAATTCTTGCAATCCAAGGCTTCAAAATGGCTTGGAGCATGATTAAATCTGTCAAATAACGGCAGTGAAGAAAGAGGGGCGCATAAATGGGCTATCGTGTCGGCATGAACTGTTTTGATACAAGATTGCAGGCAGACGACTATTTATTGTCGTCCCTTCCCCCTACAGTTACCCAGGACGGAAAAATCATCAGGCCGGAGCGGGTGGGCGATAAATGGGTTTTGAACGGAAAGGCGGTTACTTTGTCTTATCCGAAATGTTCCAATTTTGAGCAGATTAAACAGGGTTCTTATGTCGGTTCGACGGTTTTAATTCTGTTTGTAGTCATTTTCGGTTTCAGGCTTCTGATTAATTTCTTAAAAGACATGGTCAAGGTTGGTACTGATTGATGGTTATTGATTTCTGGTTTCTTCTCGGTTTCTTCTTGGCTTTGTCTGTTGCTTGGCTGTTTTGGTAACGGTTGGTAGAATCGGCTTTTTAGAGTGTTTTAAAAGGTCCGAATTATGTTTATTTCTGAATATCATTTAGTTAAATTTCAAACTGATTCACATATTTATAGAGATTTACCACAAGCGTTAATTTATTATAGGGAATTGATTAGGAAAGGGGTTTTTAAAACTTCTTTTTCATTTGATATTTTTAGGAATTTCTTTCATCGTTATGATAGAGATTTTATAGAAATTCAATTCCCTGATTCTTCTACATTATTAATTAAATTAGATGAAGCAAAATGTTATGTTTCTTATCCTAGGGCGAAATTTTTTAAAGATTATCCTATGCTTTAGTTTTTTTGTATCTAAATTTGCATTGGCATCATTAAATGTTCCGGGTAAATTTGATAGGGTTGAAGTTTATGATGATGGCAGATATTTAGTTGTTCGAGGTTCAGATGACAAAAGAAGAAGAGTTTGGAAAGGTGTATTTGATAAAGAATCGGGAAGATATTTAACTTCAGAAGCTCAAGATTTAACAGTTAGGCATGTATCTACTGGGGCATCAAGCACTGGTAAAGTTAGTGCGGTTGTATCTTCATCAGTTTCCCGCGCCGGCGTATTGGCGGGGGTCGGCAAACTTGCCCGCTTAGGCGCGAAATTCAGCACAAGGGCAGTTCCTTATGTAGGGACTGCACTTTTAGCCCACGACATCTACGAAACATTCAAAGAAGACATTAAGGAACAAGGCTACCAATACGATCCCGAAACCGACAAATTTGTAAAAGGCTACGAATATAGTAATTGTATTTGGTCACACACCAAAAACGGTATTAAAACCTATGGCTGTTACGGCGTGGACAGCTCAATCATGCGCCTTATGTCGGATTACAGCAGATTCCCCGAAGTCAAAGAACTGATGGAGCATCGGATGGAAAGGCTCGCCCGTCCGTATTGGGAAATGGTACGCAAGAATAGGAACGATTCTTTTAGGAACTACAATTTTAGCCGTTGTTATTTCGACTGGAACGGCGGAAATTGCACTATTGGCGAAGATATAGGGGATGTTAGGGATTTTATTGGTTTTTCTCTTGAACATAATCCAAAATACAAAGAAGAAATGGACGCCAAAAGGCTGGAAGAGATTTTAGCTTTAAAAGTCGATGCCAATCCCGACAAATACATAAAGGCAACCGGTTATCCCGGTTATTCCGAAAAAGTAGAAGTCGCACCCGGAACAAAAGTGAATATGGGACCCGTTACGGACAGGAACGGGAATCCCGTTCATGTTGTCGCAACATTCGGCAGAGATTCGCAAGGCAACACCACGGTCGATGTCCAAGTAATCCCGCGTCCCGATCTCACGCCCGGAAGCGCGGAAGCACCGAACGCACAGCCGCTGCCCGAAGTATCGCCCGCCGAAAACCCCACAAACAACCCGAATCCCAATGAGAATCCCGATGCAAATCCCGATACTGACGAACAGCCCGGCACAAGCCCCGATTCCCCCGCTGTTCCGGGACGCACAAACGGCATGGATGGCAAAGACGGCAAAGATGGTAAGGACGGCAAAGACGGCGGCCTTTTGTGCAAATTCTTCCCCGACATATTGGCTTGCGACAGGCTGCCCAATCCCGAACCGGCTAAAGATTTAAACCTGCCGTCTGAAACCGTAAACGTAGAGTTTCAGAAATCCGGAATCTTTCAAGATTCCGCACAGTGTCCTGCGCCTGTCACTTTCACAGTGACTGTGCTTGATTCCAGCAGGCAGTTCGCGTTCAGCTTTGAGAACGCATGTACCATAGCCGAACGGCTAAGGTACATGCTTCTCGCCCTTGCTTGGGCGGTTGCCGCATTTTTCTGTATCCGCACGGTATCCCGTGAAGTTTAGCGGCGAAGCACCGCAGGGCTTCGGTAACTTTTGCCAAGGCAGGGGGAGGATGTCCGTAAAGAATTGTAAAGGCGGGTTTTGCCTTTACGATTCTTTATGGATACCCCTTGCCGCCCTGCCGAAAAAACACACTCTGCCGCAAGGGCAGGTGGTAAGGCGCGGCTTTTTGCGCCTTCCCCCCTGCCCCCGCGGCGTCGCAAGTGAGACTGGGGGGCGCGGGGGGCTAGTCCCCCGCAAAGCGTTCAGCTTCAGGAACTTTAGCCAAAAGCAGGCGAAGCAGCGCACTTTGCGGGCGAAGCCGCAAACAGCCGAGAAGCGCGGGGGGGGGTTGGCGATAAGCGCGAGGGGGGGTGTCCCCCACAGCGCCGCCGCGCCGCGAATGCGGCGCAATCTTTAAAATTAAGAAACATTTGTTTAATGAGGCAACCGTGCCTTTTAAGAAAGGGAGAGCAAATGAAATTGTTGGCCGCATTGATTCCGCTCTTGATGAGCGTAGCAGGCCGTATATTGACCGCATTAGGCTTGATGGCTGTTACCTATGCAGGGGTAGACAGGCTGGTTGCAAAGTTTCAGCAGGCAATACAGGGGAGCGTGACAGGTGCGCCGCAGGCGATGCTTCAGCTTTTCTACATAAGCGGGGGAGGTACCGTCCTTAATATTCTTTTTGGCGCGATCGCCTTTATTCTGTCATTCAAACAAATGACAAAACTCGCAACCTCAATAGGGAAGAAAAAATAAATGGCAGAAATCTGTTTGATAACCGGCACGCCCGGTTCGGGTAAAACATTAAAAATGGTTTCCATGTTGGCAAACGATGAAATGTTTAAGCCGGATGAAAACGGCGTACGCCGTAAAGTATTTACAAATATAAAGGGATTGAAAATCCCGCACACATATATAGAGACAGACGCAAAGAAGCTGCCGAAATCGACAGAGGGGCAGCTCTCGGCGCATGACATGTACGAATGGATTAAGAAGCCAGAAAACATCGGTGCAATCGTTATTGTTGATGAGGCGCAAGACGTATGGCCGGCACGCTCGGCAGGTTCGAAAATTCCCGAAAATGTCCAATGGCTGAATACACACAGGCATCAGGGCATAGATATTTTTGTTTTGACACAAGGCCCGAAACTTCTTGATCAAAATTTGAGGACTTTGGTTAAAAAACATTACCATATCGCGTTGAACAAGATGGGGATGCGTACGCTTTTAGAATGGAGAATATGCGCGGACGATCCCGTAAAAATGGCATCAAGTGCATTTTCCAGTATCTACACACTGGACAAAAAAGTTTATGATTTGTATGAATCCGCAGAAATCCATACAGTAAACAAAGTCAAGCGTTCGAAATGGTTTTACGCATTGCCCGTTATCATATTATTGATTCCGCTATTTGTCGGTTTGTCTTACAAAATGTTAAGTAGTTATGGTAAAAAACAGGAAGAACTTGCAGAACAAGAACAGACGGCAACAGGACAGCAGACAGAACCATTAGATAAAACAGAAGGCGAGCCGGTAAACAACGGCAACCTTACCGCAGATATGTTTGTCCCGACATTGACGGAAAAACCCGAAAGCAAGCCGATTTATAACGGCGTAAGGCAGGTAAGAACCTTTGAATATATAGCGGGTTGTGTGGAAGGCGGAAAAACCGGATGCACCTGTTATTCGCATCAAGGCACGGCATTGAAAGAAGTGACGCAGTTGATGTGCAGAGACTATGTAAAAAACGGATTGCCGTTTAACCCATACAAAGATGAAAGCCAAGGGCAGGAAGTCCGGCAGAGTGAGCAGATGGGCGGAAAGTCCTAACAAAAAATTAACGGTAGATTAATTTCTTATAATTTCAAAGGTTTATTAAATTTGCCGTTTTTGTTTGAAAAAGTGCTTGCGTTACCGCTAAAACAGCGGTAATATACACACATCGGCAGACAATACAGCCTGCCGAAAATATGATTAACAAACTGACCGCCTTAGGGCGGATAGGAGCAAAAAATGAAAGCGAATATCTATACTATCCCCGTTAAATTTGATATTTGGGATACCCAATATACTATTACCGACCATGGCGACCGCTTAAGCATCGAGTGCCCTTGCCGAAAATACGAGCGCGGAAACAGCCAATCATGGGGCTTGGGCTACTATACGGAGACCGTAACCCATCCTAATCAAATTGCGCTTATCCGTAAAATGGTTGAAAGCGGCCGTGCTAGATTATCAGCAAAAAACAGTATGGCGAGTTTTAGTGTAGAGGAGGTTATTTTTGGGATGCCCAACGCTTACGGTTTTATACCGGAGGATTTTGATTGATTGATATTGACGGGGCGGGCAAAGCGGTGTAAATTCCGTTCTGTTATTTCATCCGCCCCAAGCGGTTGTGTGTTGAAACTATAAAGCCATTTTAAAAGGCTTTAATTTAAGCATTAAATCAGCCGTCTCATCGGCTGCGTGTTGAAACCATAGGGCTATCTTAACGATAGCAACTAAAGCAAAAGCCGCCTGATTTACTCAAGCGGCTTTTGTCTTATCGGAGGCTATAATATGGCAAAAGGCAGGACGAGCATTACCGAGCGGCTTAAAAAAAGCCGAAAACGAGCCGCACGGCGCGAAATGGCGCACGAGTGGGCGGACAAATGGGAGCAGGATTATTTGGGCCTGCTATCTCAAATCAAGCGGGCGGTTTCTGTCGATGACGAGGATGCCTTGGCTTTTTTATTTGCCGATTTGCGCGCCTTGCAACAGCCTAAATTTTCGGCGTTGCACCGCGTAATTGATGAGCTGATTGCCCCGACGCGGGAGCTTATCGATGATTGATAATCCCGAATTTGGCTACACGCCTGCCAATCTTAAGGCGGTACGGCAAAAATACGGGCTTTCGCAACAGATGGCGGCTGATTTGTTGGCGGTCGGGTTATCCGGTTACCAGCGGTGGGAAGCCGATATAAACCTTAAAAGTCATACCGATATGCCGCTTAAAAAGTGGTTTGAGTTTTTACAAAAATTAAGTCGAAATAGAAACATTTACAAAAACCTGCAACCCCAATAAAATAAGACACGGCAAAGGAATAGCTAACCTTTGCCGAAACCGTCGAGCCTGAATGTTCCCATGTCATTAGACAGAGAGAAAGATTAGGACGGCGGTTTTTTCTTGTTTGTGAAATTGAGTAGTATCAAAGAACACAGATTCTGAATAGATAAGGGTAATCCCATGCGTAACGCCGTAGGATTGGATATATCAAAGCTGACATTTGACGCAACCGCCATTGTCGGCAATGCCGAATATTCGGCAAAGTTTGACAACGATTCAAAAGGTTTAGATAAGTTTTCGGACTGGTTGAAAAGCTTGGGATGCGAGGATTTGCATATCTGCATGGAGGCAACCGGTAACTATTATGAAGACGTTGCCGACTACTTCGCGCAGTATTACAGCGTTTACGTAGTGAATCCGCTGAAAATAAGCAAGTATGCAGAAAGCAGATTCAAAAGAACCAAAACAGACAAACAGGATGCAAAACTGATAGCGGAGTATTGCCAGTCGGTAAAAGAAAGCGAGCTTGTAAAGAGGCAGAAGCCTACTGACGAGCAATACAGGTTTTCAAGGATGACCGCAGCATATACGCAAATCAAAAGCGAATGCGCGGCAATGAAAAACCGTTATCAGGTGGCAAAAGATGAAGAAGCGGCCAAGGCATATGCAGAAATCATCAAAGCCATGAATGAACAGCTTGAAGTTTTAAAGGCGAAGATAAAAGAGCAGACGGAGAAGCCTAACTGCAAGGAAGGCGTGAAACGTCTTGAAACCATACCGGGAATTGGAAGAATGACAGCAGCCGTATTGTTTCAATATCTGACATCTTCGGTGTTTGAAACATCAAACAAGTTTGCTGCATTTGCCGGATTGAGCCCGCAACAAAAAGAATCCGGGACAAGCGTAAGAGGAAAAGGCAAACTGACCAAGTTTGGCAACAGAAAACTACGCGCCGTCTTGTTCATGCCCGCCATGGTTGCATATCGAATGAGGGCATTTCCCGATTTAATCAAAAGACTGGAAGTCAAGAAGAAGCCTAAAAAAGTCATCATCGCCGCATTGATGCGTAAACTCGCCGTCATTGCGTATCATGTACACAAGAAAGGCGAAGATTACGACACATCGCGTTACAAATCAGCGTAAATCCCGAAAGGGAAAACAGGCATTTTTTAAATGTCTGCTTTGCCGTGTCTGAAAATCGTTGAATTTTTAAATATTGAAATTCAATGGTTTGAACATGAATTGTAAAGATTTTATTGCAAATTAAAGTAGTATCTTTCTCAATGATCCGAATGTGATAAATGCGGACATGATGATAAAGCCGATAATTACGGCGAATCTTACGTTTTCCATTAATGTGCATAATGGCTGATAACTTACGCTAAATGCTTTTCCGAAAACGTGGAATGTTTTGTCTTTCGGACAAACTCCGCTTGACGGAAACATGTTATCGGGCGACCACGTTTCCTCATTTACGGCTTTAGGTATGGCTATGCCTTCAAAATCGTTTTCTGAAGGTTCGCCCATTTCGGCACAGGCTAGGATTTTAGGAAAATACTCGCACAATAGCCCGCCGTCTTTGCCGTCCTTTCCGTCTTTCCCATCCTTTCCGTCCCTCCCGTTTGCCGGTGATGTGCCCGGTATAAATGGCGACCCCGGGCTTGTACCGGGCTGCAAGCTTGGTTCTGGATTTGTATCCGGTGCAGGTTCGGGATTGGGGCGCGTGCCGGGGTTCTCGTTTGGGTTATTTGATGGGTTGGGGCGTACATTGGGGGCTTCCGCACTTCCGGGTGTGAGATCGGGGCGCTGTATCTCTTCTACTGCTGCCGTTGTGTTGCCTTGTGCGTCTTGGCCGAATGTGATTTTTATCTGCTTGGGCTTTCCGTCTTCGCCTGTTACGGGGCCGAGCGTTACGATTTTGCCGTTTTCAATTTTGACTTGTTCTTTTATCTGTAAATCGGGATTTGCTTTGATAAAAGGTGTCGGGTTTTGGTCGATTTTTCTTTGGGCGATTTGTTCAAATTGCTGTTTTGTCAGTTGTTCTTGATATTTTTCATTCATGCTTAATACAAAAGAAACGCCTGATCTGTAATCTCCGTTCTTGACTACTAAGCACGTGCCGCCGTTCCAGTCGAAATTACATTTATCTAGTACAAATCCTCTCGGATAGCCAAAACCACCTGGTCCCTCAAGTTCAATAAGTTGTGCTTTTCTCTTTGGCCAATAGGCTTGAGCCATTGAATGCAGTTTCTCATCCATTAGGGTCTGTAAGTCTTTGGGTAAATTGGCATAATGCCTCATAATAGAAGAGTCTACGCCTTCGCATATTGGATAAACTACGTGTTCATCTACTCCGTATCTACCTTCATGATGCCAGATACAGATTTTTGCGGCGTAGGTTTTTAAGAATTCTTGTTTTGTTGCATCGAAGACGTATCCTTGTGCTTCTACGTCTTCTTTGAGTAGGTCGTATACGTCTTTGGCGAGCAGTGCCCAGCCTACGTAATTCGCGCCTCTAATGGCGAAGGATGCGCCTTTTTTGAATAGACCGTATGATCCGGCTAGTACGGCTTCGCGGGATACGGTACTTTCTATTGTGGCGGGGAGAGTGGAGGCGGAGCGGAGTCCGGTGGGAGAGTGTTCGATGATGGCCGGTTCTATAATACGACCTGAGAAACGTTGTCCATCTACTCTGAAATCTGTAACTACAGATTTACTATGATTAATTTCTAAATTAACGCTAGAATTTCCGATAGGATACTTCCTAATTTCAGCATAACTAGGAACTGAAAATAGCATCAGGTTTAATATCAAAATTGAATGTTTGTATCTCAATATCACGACAGTTACTCAATTTATTTAAATCAGATATTTTTATTATTGCAACTGATTCATCATTAAAATAAATCTTCCAAACATTGGAAGATAATTTTTTATTTAAAAACCAAGATATACACTCAACAACATAAAAATGTTGTTTTTTAGAATATTTAAGCAATTCAACAGAAAAAATTTCTGCCATAGTTTTATTAAAATATTCAGTACCATCTTGGTATTTATATAGAGCCAATTGCGCTTCAGTAATAAACATGATTTCAACTTCCTTTTTTGTTGTTCGGAAGTCGGATTATCTGCCTAACCGTTTTGAATATCAATCCTTGAACAGGATGGCGGCGATGATGATCGGAACGGAAAGACCGAAATAGAAATAAAAATCCATCATCTCAAGAGCCTTTTAATCACGGTTACGAAATAGACGGATGCCGCGATTCCGAAAATCAGCCAGCCTATATACATGCCGTCTTTCAGGTTTTCGGACGGGTCGCATTTAGGTAAATCGGCCTTGATGATTTGGCCGTCTATTTTCCAATCTTTGCCGTTGTATTCGGGTTTTATGATTTTCCCGTCTTCAGTTATTTTAGGTACTACCAAGCTGAAATAGACGTTTTCGGCCTGATGCTGCTCTAAACACTGATTTCCAACTTGGTAGTACATTTTGCCGACCTTATCGCATTACACGTTTTACAATCGCGATCACAAACAGTGCCGCGAATACGCCGATAACGAGCCAACCGGCTTCCAGACCGTCAGCTTTTGCGCCTTCTAATGCTTGTTTTGCAGTTTCGGGCAATGCTGCATAGGTGTTGGCTGCCAGTGCGAACGGAGCAGCTGCGAAAACGGCGATTTTCGCGCCGTATTTTTTCAGGTTATTCATGATTTTCATGATGTTTTCCTTAGTTGGTTAAAAAAATGGTTTTGCGGGCTATGTGAAGGTTTTACAGACCGCCCGCCGAGCCTGTTAACTTTTATTCTTCTTTCGTATAAAAACTGAATACCTGAAAATGTCCGCCAATCTCTTCTAATCCGGCATTGAATGCGTCTTCATAGTTTTCATACTGTCCGGCTTCTTTCAGATTTTGGGTAAATCCAATATCGCCGAACTGATCGGGGAAGATGAATTCATAGTTTTCCAGTTCCTGAACAATAAATTTTTGCTGATACCTGCTCATATTCTGGACTTTCTGCCTTAGGCTTTGGTTGCCGCTCCTTTGACTTCAAAATCAAGAAGCTTGGGAACTAAGCCTTTGCCGGTTGATTCCATTGCTACGGTTACGTTTACGGAACAGGGGAATTTGAGGTTTTTCAGCCGATCAAAATTGTGGCTTTCGCCAAATTTCATGCTTGCAGCGGTAAAGCCTACGCTGTTGCCGTTGGCGGGCATGGGGCTGGCTACCAGTACGGTACAGGTATCGATTTTGTTGCCGTCAATCTCACCTTTGAACTGTTTTGCGCCCAGGAGCGTGGCGGGATAGGTGGTTACTTGTAATTGATCAAACATGGGTATTTCCTTTCTTTGATTTATAGATATTTCCAGTTTTCTAACTGGTCTGATATTTGATACTGCTCTTTGTCGTAATCGCGCTCATGCTGTTTCTGCCTATCTTGCGGATACTCGTATTGCTTTTCCTGATTTAATTCAAACTCTAAGACTTCGATATTCAGGGCGTTTATGGCTTTTTGCTCATCATGGATATAAAAAACACTGGCTTTGCTGCTGTCGTATTCTTCGGGCTGGAGACCTTTGGGATAGCCTTCAACGCCATTAGTTAGGTCTTTGACGATATCTTCGGCCGTCCAACCGATGTCTTTTAAAAAATTGACCCATTTGCCGACTTGCTGCCTTGCGTAAAATTGTTTGTGTTCAAACGTGAGATTGACCTCTTTAACCGTTGAATCCATGCGCTTGGCTTCGCATTTGAATATCTGTTCACAGACGGGATACGCTCCGCCAAGATACGAACCGGCATGAATCAATATGTCTATGGGGACTTCTATATCTCCGTTTCTGAACTCTGTTTCAAATCGAACCCACGGGCTTGATTTATCGCCTAGCTGTTTGCCTTTTTCGTAAATCCTTGTGTATTTGGCGTTTCCGCGTTTGCCGATGTAGAAGCTTTTGCCGCTGCCGTCTTCGTGTCTCCAAGAAACGCCTTTACATTCGCTTTTCGGGCGGACGTTATGGCAATCAAAAAGGCCGTTATCGTGGTCGGTTAAAGCGTGCTGGGGCGTGTACTCTCCATTGAAAAAATCATGTGATACGTCAACCCTTGTTATTTTTGGCCGGACACACTTTTGCAGAAATTCATAAAGCCTGTTTTCCCAACCGGGTTTTGCTGCTGTGCAGCCGGTGCCGTTCAGCTCTACAAGTATGGTTTCTCTTTGGCCGCCGTAGTGGACTTTGCCATACTCAACATTTTGCGGGCCGAGCTGATAGCAGGACTTATAGAAAAATTTGCCTTTGTAGGGCAGTTTTGCACTGATGCCGAAACCTAGAATTTCCTGCAGCAATTCGCTGTACTTTGCGAGGTACTCGGCATCTGTTACATAGGCTTTTTGGGTTACTTTGGGTATGGATTCCTCATGTATCGTAAATGTGATCTGGTCGATGAATGCGCCGTCTTCCCTGCCGCGTCTTAGCGGAATTTCTATCAGACGGCCTTTACCGTCGGTTACGTATTGGGAAAAATATTCAAATTCGACTTGATGCGATTCAAGAATTTCTATGGGCTGTTCCCCACCCTGCAGATTAGGGTTTTTTTGCTCCCCCCCTATTAGCCTAGGGGGGGCATTCAACGGCGTGGCCGTTTGCGGCGCGCAAGGCGCGCCCACACACGCCCCCGCCGTTTCTGCTCTCTCTTCGGCTCTCATGCGGTTTTCTCCTGCTTATCCATAAGAGCCTTGACAGTCAGACGGCCGTATTCTTCGGCTTCTTGCCTTGTTTTATATGTGTTTTGCGGGTTTGTAATAGGAAATACTGTTGTCTCGACAATTTCGTCATTTAGGAAAATGCGCACAATGTAGGCGCGTGATTTTTGGTATTCGTATTGATCGGGATTAACGGTATAAAAAGCGATGCACATAAGAAAGCCCCTTCACTGGCAGAGTTAAAGGGGCTTGACGTTTGTAAAGATTTGCGCCCCTTGATGGGGTACAATATATAAGGGAAGTGTATCAGGCAAAACTTCCAAAATTGGAACAGGCTATGGGTGTCTTTACCAAAATAATTTTGACAAGCCGTTGGTTGAAAGTACTGATTTATACAGACTTGATTGTGGTACAGGCAATTTATCAATTCGGTCAATCTTTCTGAGAAACAGCTTATATGGCAGTGTCTGATTCATGTTTGTTTTTTAATTTCGGCAATTGCAACGGCGTGGACGGATAAAATCGTGTGCAGCACGACACACAAGCCTCATCAGGGTTTCTATTATAAAAAAACACCCGACAAACCGGCTTGTCGGGTGTTTAATTATGCCTATTTCAAACCGCTTCGGCTTCTTCGGCAAGAAAACCACGCAGTTTCTGCATAGCTTTCGCTTCAATCTGGCGGATGCGCTCGGCAGAGACGCCGTATTCTGCAGCAAGCTGGTGCAGCGTCAGACCGCCGTCATCTTGAAGCCAGCGGCTTTCTACAATACGGCGGCTCCTGTCATCCAGTTGCGCCAAAGCGTTTTGTAAACCTTCTGTTTGCAGCGCGTAATGTGCCTGTTTCGACAGTTGGCGGCTCGGTTCGGAATCGTGGTCGGCAAGCCAGTCGATGGGGGCGAAGTTGTCGTCGTCGTCGTTATTGTCCGCCATAATGGCGATGTCGCGCCCGGTCATACGCTGTTCCATCTCCAATACTTCGGAAAGTTTGACACCCAAGTCGTCGGCAATGCTTTGCGCTTCTTTTGGGGACAGGGCGTTGAGGTTTTTACGCATACTGCGTAAATTGAAAAACAGCTTGCGTTGCGGCTTGGTGGTGGCAACGCGGACCAAACGCCAGTTTTTCAGGATAAATTCGTGAATTTCCGCCTTAATCCAATGTACGGCAAATGAAAACAGGCGCGCGCCCCTGCCGGGCTCGTAGCGTTTGACCGCCTTCATCAGGCCGATATTGCCTTCCTGAATCAGGTCTGCCTGATTCAGGCCGTAGCCGTCATAGCCGCGCGCGATGGAAACGACGACGCGCAGGTGGGACAGGATGAGTTGTTTGGCGGCGTTGAGGTCGCCCTTTATCCGGCGTTCGGCAAGGCGGGTTTCTTCTTCCTGGGACAGCATCGGGATGCTGTTGACGGTGCGGATGTATTGTTCGAGGCTGCCGTTGCCGCTTTGGATAGCGGGTAATGCGAAAGTGTTATTCATTTGGGGCATCTCCTTTCGGCTGAAACTGCGTATCGGCGGTTTGGTGTGTTGGGATGCAGTATATCACTGCTTGGCTTGTATTTTGTATGTTTGGCAGGAGATATACGCTAAGGTTTGAAAGACAGGAAAATTTTGTAAGGCAAGGTTGATTGATTTTGTAAACCTGATGTCTCAATTCGATTTCAGAATTATATTACATACGTAGTTGTATGTAAACAGCCGGTTTGAAAAAAGACAGCCCGTCCGGACGGGCTGTGCAGGTATCAGTGTTCTTTGTTTCGGAAGATGAAAAGAATCAGTGCGGCTAGGGTCAATATGCCCATCAACCACCATGAACTGCCGGTTTTCATATAGGGCGTTTCGCCGACATAGCCTTTGATGTGCCCTTCCAATACGGTTTCCGTATCGGGTTGGGCTTGGGCGATGATGTTGCCTTTGGGGGAGATGATGGCGGTTGCGCCGGTGTTGGTGGCGCGGACCATATAGCGTCCGAGTTCCATAGCCCGCGCCTGCGATTGCTGGAGGTGTTGGTACATGGCGTTGGATTTTCCGTACCACGCCATATTGCTGGCATTGGCAAGCAGGGTGGCATCTTTTGCGGCTGTAATCAGTTCGTCGCCGAATCCGTCTTCGTAACAGATGTTGAAGGCGACTTTTTGGTTTTTCATCATCAGGGCGGATTGGCTGCCGCCGCCTTTGCGGAAGTCGGAAAGGGGCATATCCATCATTTTGTAAAGCGGCGCGGTCAGGAAGGGCAGCGGTTTGTATTCTCCAAAGGGGACGAGGTGGTTTTTGGCGTAGTAGGGGATGCCGTCCTGTTTGTTTTCCTGATAGCCGGTCAGGTTGATGACGGCGTTTTCGTAACCGTTGCCGTCCGAAGTGTATTGGCTGATGCCGACGGCGAGCGCGCTGCCGTTGTTTTGCGCCTGTTCGGCAAATTGCGCCAGTATGTTTTCCGGCAGGTTTTGGCGCATGACGGGGATGGCGGTTTCGGGCAGGATGACGATGTCGGCAGTGGTTTTGCCGACTTGTCCGTAATATTTCTGTATGGTCGGGATGACTTGGTCTTCACGCCATTTGATGGTTTGGGCGATGTTGCCCTGAAGCAGGGCGACGGTGCTGCGGCTGCCGTCGGGGCGGGTGAAGTCGGTCTGTTGCGCGGTATGGCCGGCGGCAAGCAGGGCGGCAATCAGGATAATCGGAAACAGGCGTTTGAGCGGGCGTATGTTCCGGCCGGCGGCGAGCAGGAGCCAAGTGCCGAGAAAGGCGGTCGCCAGTGTGACCATATGGATGCCGCCCAATGGGGCAAAGCCGGCGAGCGGGCTGTCCGGGGTGATTTGGGCGTAGCCGATTGCGCCCCAGCCGAATCCGGTCAGGAAACGTTCGCGGGCAAACTCGGTCAGCGTCCACAAAACCGGCAGCGCCAAGCCGGTTTTTATGCCCCGGGGCAGGGTAAATTTTTTCCACAGCCAGAAACAGAGTGCCGGATAGAGGGCAAGGTAGGCGGGGAGCAGGAAGGTCAGCGGTACGGCATAGAGGTCGGGCAGGCCGGAAACGTCGTGCAGGGCAGTGTGTATCCAGTAGAATTGCGCCGTGTATGCGGTCAGACCGAACAGGTAGGCGGAAGAGGCGGCAAAACGCGGACGCAGTTCGATGAGGCGGACGAAGGCGCCGAAAATCAAGGGCATCAGCCAAAAGTGGTAGTAGGGTGCGAAAGTGAAGGGGGTGGCGGCGGCAAAAAGGATGAGCAAAGGCCAGTAGAGGGCGGGGTGCTGCCAGTATTTGTCCAGTTTGGAAAACATATTCGTCTGTCTGTTCGGAAGATGCCGTCTGAACGTCTTTCAGACGGCATCAGTATTTGAAAAAGGAATCAATGCCTGCCGAAACGATTCATCAGCAGCAAGGTGGGGGCGCAGGCAATCGAACCGGAAAGCAGCCCGACAACGAGGTTGGCGAAGTACTCCGCCCAGCCCGCGTCCCAGTGTTGCGCGTGCAGGAAATCGTGCAGAAAGCCGAGGTTGTGGGCGGCGCATCAGCAGCATGCCCAAGTCGTCGAGTTTGACGATGACGGCGACGATTCCGTACACCAAAACAGTCATGCCGATGCCGATTGCCGCTATCACGAGCATGCACGTCATGTCGGTGCAGAAACTTGTGCGGCAGCTTTTCCACGCCTTCAAAGCACAGATAAATCCCGCCTGCTGTCAAAAGCGGCGTAATGAGTTGCGGCAGGAAGGCGGAAAGCAGCAGAGCCGCAGGCACCAAAACCGGCTTGTTGGAAAAAGAACCTTTCGCCACCGACCAAACAATCGGCAACTCGCGTTCTGCCGATACGCCTGTAAGCCGGTTGGCATTGGGTGCCAAATCGTCGCCGAGCACGCCGGCGGTTTCCTTTGCGGCGGCTTTGGTCATCAGGGTAACATCGTCCAAAACGGCGGTGATGTCGTCCGGCAGGGTAAATAGTGAGGCAAATGCCATTAAAGAATCCTGAAATGCGGCGCAAAGTCCGACATTATATAGGAGAACGCGGATTTGGGCGGTTTCAGGCGGCATGAAACAGGAAAATGCCGTCTGAAGGCGGTGGCGGACGTGAAGTAAAGTTTCGTGAAAAGAAAATGCCGTGTTACAGTCTTTCGATTTTAATTTCATGAATTTTAAGGGAGAATCGTTAGCATGGATTGGATGGGCAGTCTGTTCCTGCCGGGTGGCGCACTGTTGTTTCTGAGCGTGGTTTCGACCACTTTGTCCGCACGTTTGGGAATGCCTTTGCTGCTGGTTTCTCCTGCCAACGTGTTGGATAGGGCGGCGGAAGCCTTGGCGATTGCGGCGTTCCTGATGTTGGTCGCGCGTCCGCCGGCAGTGTTCGGCGGTTTGTGGAAATTCAATTATAGTGGATTAAATTTAAATCAGGACAAGGCGGCGAGCCGCAGACAGTACAAATAGTACGGCAAGGCGAGGCAACGCCATACTGGTTTAAATTTAGTTCACTATAAAATGGTGAAATACTTTACCGAGACGGATATCGGCATCCGTGAGCATTTTGATTTCTTCGGCGAGTTTGTCGTTTCGCCGGCAGCACGTTCGGGTGATTTGGCACTTGCTTACGGTTTGAGGCTGGAAGCGGGCGAAGAGGGTTTGAGCCTTGCCGAGCTTTTCGATAAGCGTTCCGATAGTCAGGAGCAGGTCGAGGGCGGCCGTATTGACATCGGCGGCTTTATGCTGACCGCAAAGGAGGTTGACGGTGGCGGCAATATCGGGTCTATGGGGCTGAAAGTACTGCGTTAGAAAGGTTTGATTTGAATGCCGTCTGAAGCCGGATTGCCGGTTTCAGACGGCATTTTGTCTGTTTAGTTTTTTTTGCCTTTTGCCTGTTTTACGTCTTTTTCGGTAACGCTTCCGCCGCCGTTGTCAAAGGCGTTCATGATATAAGTGGCGACGGCGGCAATGTCCGCATCGCTGATGGCGGTTGCGGGCATGAATCCGTTGTAGGTTTTGCCGTTGACTTTGATTGTACCGTTGATGCCTTTGACCATGCTGTGCAGCAGCACCTGCGGTTTTTTCATGATGAAGTCGGAGCGGTAGAGCGGCGGAAACATGATTCCGCGGCCTTCGCCCTTTTTGCCGTGGCAGGCGACGCAGTTGGATTCGTACACTTTTTGCCCTTTTGTCATGATGCTGTTGTCGGCGGCAGAAGCGGCGGCGCAGAAGCAGCCCAAGACGAGGGCGGTCGGCAGTCGGGTTGTGTTCATTGGTGTTTCCTTAATGTTTGAAACCTTGTTGTTGATTTTGCGTAGCGGGTGAAAGGTTTTTTTGCCGAATCGGTAGTAAGGTTGCACTTGATGTGCATGTGCTGTCCAGCATAGATGCCATCATACGCTAAAGTAGCGGGAAAATGCCGTCTGAACACGGCGTTCAGACGGCATTTTAGACATGGATCAAACAGTTTCAACGCCAGCCGCCAAGGTTTTCTTCGGCAAGTGCGACGAGTGCATCTATCCAGTCGGGGTTGTCGTTGAGGCAGGGGATATAGCGGTAGTTTTTACCGCCTGCTTCGTAAAACTGTTCACGCCCCATTAGGGCAATTTCTTCCATGGTTTCCAAACAGTCTGCCAAAAAGCCCGGGCAAAATACGTCCAGCTCGGTTACGCCTTGTTTGGGCAGTTTGTTAAACAAATCCTGAGTGCTGGGTGTAATCCATTTTGCCCTGCCGAATTGGCTTTGGAAAGACACGACATATTCGTCTTCGGTCAGATTTAGTGCTTCGGCAAGCAGTCCGGCGGTATGGCGGCATTCGTCGGGATAGGGGTCGCCGAGGTCGTAGTGGCTTTGCGGTATGCCGTGAAAACTCAACATCAGCTTCTGCCCGCGCCCGTGTTCCGCCCAATATTGGAGAATATGGTTTTTCATCGCATCAATGTAACCGGCATCGTCATAAAAGCGCGAAACGGTGCGGATGCTCATCTGGTTCCGTTGGCGCAGAAGCTGTCCGAATACCTTGTCCAGCGCCGCGCCGCTGCTTGAGGCGGCATATTGCGGGTACATCGGGATAACCAGCAGCCTGCCCGCGCCTTGCGCCTTCAGTTCCGACAATACGTCTGCCACCGAAGGATTGCCGTAGGTCATTGCATAACGGACAAGCAGGCCGGGCAGCCGTTCGGCGAGCGCGGCTGCCTGACGGGCGGTGTAAACCGCCAAGGGAGAGCCTTCTTCCAGCCAGATTTTTTCATAGGCGCGCGCGCTTTTCCCGGCGCGGAAAGGCAATACGATGCCGCGTAAAACCGGCTGCCACAGCCATTTGGACAGTTCGACGACGCGTAAGTCCGACAAAAAAGATTTGAGGTAGGGGCGGACGGCTCCGGCAGTCGGCGCGTCGGGCGTGCCGAGGTTGATCAACAGGACGGCGGTACGGTTTTGTCTGCAGTACGGCAAGGAAGGTTCGGGGAGGAATAAGGGCATAATCGGTCGGTGCGTCATTCAAAGTGGCGGTTTTGAGGGGGATGCCGTCTGAAGCGGCTTCAGACGGCATCGCCGGGAATCAGTCTGTGCCGCGCGCGCGGTTTTCGTGGAATTGCGCCTGCCAGTCGGCAAATTTGCCTTGTTCGACGGCTTCGCGCATTTCCGCCATAATGACTTGGTAGAAATGCAGATTGTGGATGGTGTTGAGCTGCGCGCCCAAGATTTCGCCGGCGCGGTGCAGATGGTGCAGGTAGGCGCGGCTGAAGTTTTGGCAGGCGTAGCAGGTGCAGCTTTCGTCTATCGGACGTTTGTCGGACTTGTGTTTGGCGTTTTTGATTTTCAAATCGCCGAAACGGGTAAACAGCCAGCCGTTGCGCGCATTGCGGGTGGGCATCACGCAGTCGAACATATCGATGCCGTGCGCCACGCCGTACACGAGGTCTTCCGGCGTGCCTACGCCCATCAGGTAATGCGGTTTGTGTTCGGGCAGCATCGGGCCGACGGCGCGCAGCATACGGTACATTTCGGGCTTGGGTTCGCCGACGGACAGCCCGCCGACGGCAAGACCGGGAAAATCAAACTGTTCCAAGCCGCGCAAAGACTCTTCGCGCAAATCCTCATACATCGCGCCTTGCACGATGCCGAACAGCGCGTTCGGGTTTTTCAAATCTTCAAAGGCCTTTTTGCTCCGTTCCGCCCAGCGCAGGCTCATTTGCAGCGATTTTTTCGCCTGTTCGCGCGTTGCTTCGCCCGGCGTGCATTCGTCCAGCTGCATCGCGATGTCCGAGTTCAAAACCGTTTGGATTTTCATGGAAATTTCAGGCGATAAAAACAGCTTGTCGCCGTTGATCGGGCTTTTGAACGTACAGCCTTCTTCCGTCAGCTTGCGCATATCCGACAAAGAAAAAACCTGAAAACCGCCCGAGTCGGTCAGAATCGGTTTGTCCCAGCCGATAAAACCGTGCAGGCCGCCGAATTGCCCGATAACTTCCAAACCGGGGCGCAGCCACAAATGATAAGTGTTGCCCAAAATAATTTGTGCCTTAATGTCGTGCAGGTTTTGCGGGTTCATCGCCTTAACCGAACCGTAAGTACCGACAGGCATAAATACCGGCGTTTCAATTTTGCCGTGGTTCAACTCCAGCGTGCCGCGTCGGGCGAGACCGTCTTTTTTGTGTAAGGTAAATTTAAGCATAAGATTGAATGTCAGTTGGGCGACAGGGGTCGAAATATATTTTAAAAGACGGCATTATAAATGATTTCCCACGGTTTTTCAGACGACATCCCCAAATCTTGCCGCAATGTTGCATAAAGAAACGCACATACCTCTTGCAAAAATTAAAACGACCCGATAAAATGCAAAAAATTCTTTGAAGGCACGTAGCTCAGTTGGTTAGAGCACCACCTTGACATGGTGGGGGTCGTTGGTTCGAATCCAATCGTGCCTACCAAATTCCCATAACGGCATTTATGCCGTTATTTTTTAATCTCTCGGAGCGTTTGATGTTGAATATTACCTTGCCGGACGGCTCAGTCCGCCAATACGAATCCCCCGTTACCGTGGCTCAAATTGCTGCGTCTATCGGTGCCGGTTTGGCGAAGGCGACGGTGGCAGGCAAGGTAAACGGCAAATTGGTCGATGCTTGCGATCCGATTGTTGAAGATTCTGCTGTTCAAATCATTACTCCGAAAGATCAGGAAGGCATCGAAATCATCCGCCATTCCTGCGCGCATCTTGTCGGGCATGCCGTCAAGCAACTCTATCCTAATGCAAAAATGGTTATCGGCCCCGTCATTGAAGAGGGCTTTTATTACGACATCGCCACGGAAAAACCGTTTACACCGGAAGATGTTGCCGCCATTGAAGCGCGTATGAAAGAATTGATTGCCCAAGACTATGATGTGATCAAAATCATGACTCCACGTGCGGAGGCGATTAAAATTTTTCAAGAGCGCGGCGAAGAATACAAACTGCGCCTGATTGACGATATGCCCGAAGTGGAAGCGATGGGGATGTATCATCACCAGGAATATGTCGATATGTGCCGCGGCCCGCACGTTCCGAATACCCGTTTCCTGAAAAACTTCAAACTGACCAAGTTGGCGGGCGCATACTGGCGCGGCGACAGCAACAATGAAATGCTGCAACGCATATACGGTACGGCTTGGGCGACAAAAGACGAGTTGAAAGCCTATATTCAACGTATCGAAGAAGCCGAAAAGCGCGACCACCGCAAACTTGGCAAGCAATTGGATCTGTTCCATCTGCAAGACGAAGCACCGGGCATGGTGTTCTGGCATCCTAAAGGCTGGGCTTTGTGGCAAGTGATTGAACAGCATATGCGTAAAGAGTTGAATGCTGCCGGTTATAAAGAGGTAAAAACGCCTCAGATTATGGATAAAACCTTCTGGGAAAAATCCGGCCACTGGGAAAACTATAAAGACAATATGTTCGTGACCAGTTCAGAAAAACGCGAATACGCGGTGAAACCGATGAACTGTCCGGGTCATGTGCAAATTTTTAATAACGGTTTGCGCTCATATCGCGATTTGCCGATGCGTTTGGCCGAGTTCGGTTCTTGCCACCGCAATGAACCAAGCGGTGCATTGCATGGTCTGATGCGTGTTCGCGGTTTTGTGCAAGATGATGCGCATATCTTCTGTACCGAAGATCAAATCGTCAGCGAGGCCCGTGCGTTCAATGAATTGTTGGTTCGCATCTACAAACAGTTCGGTTTCCATGATGTATCCGTCAAGCTTTCTCTTCGCCCTGAAAAACGCGCAGGTTCAGATGACGTGTGGGATAAGGCAGAGCAGGGTTTGCGCGAGGCATTGACTGCCTGCGGCGTGGAATGGGGCGAATTGCCGGGCGAGGGTGCGTTTTACGGGCCTAAAATCGAATATCATGTCAAAGATGCCTTGGGTCGCTCTTGGCAGTGCGGTACCCTGCAGTTGGACTTTGTATTGCCGGAGCGTTTGAATGCCGAATATGTAACTGAAAACAACGATCGTGCGCGTCCTGTAATGTTGCACCGTGCTATTTTGGGTTCATTGGAGCGCTTCATCGGTATTTTGATTGAAAACCATGCAGGCTCATTCCCATTGTGGCTTGCTCCGATTCAAATGGTGATTATGAATATCACCGAGAACCAAGCAGATTATTGTCGTGAAGTGGCTGCCAAGTTACAGGCAGCAGGCTTCCGTGTCGAATTGGATTTGCGTAACGAAAAAATCGGTTACAAAATCCGCGACAATAGCCAATACCGTTTCCCTTATCAAATCGTTGTCGGCGATAAAGAGAAACAAGAAAACAAAGTTGCGGTACGCCGCAAAGCAGAAGACTTGGGTTCTTTGAATGTAGATGATTTTGTTGCACAATTGCAGCAAGAAATCACTGATGCCCTCGTCAATCATTAATTTTTATAGGAGTATTCATCATCGCTCAAGAACGCGAAGCACGAATCAATGGTGAAATTACCGCCAAAGAAGTGCGATTAATCAGTGAGTCAGGCGATCAGCTTGGTGTCGTTTCAGTTCGTGAAGCTTTGGCTATGGCCGAAGAGCAAAATGTCGATTTGGTAGAAATTTCCCCGACTGCCAAGCCGCCCGTATGCAAACTGATGGATTACGGTAAATACAAATACCAACAAGCCAAGAAGCGCGACGAAGCCAAGAAAAACCAAAAGCAGGTACAAATCAAGGAAATCAAATTCCGTCCGGGTACAGATGAGGGCGATTATCAAATCAAGATGCGCAACATCAACCGCTTCCTTGCCGACGGCGATAAAGTCAAAGTGACATTGCGTTTCCGCGGCCGTGAAATGGCTCACCAGCAACTTGGCGCGCAACTTTTGGAACGTGTAAAAGAAGATTTGGCTGAAGTGGCGCAAATCGAGTCCTTTCCCAAAATGGAAGGTCGCCAAATGGTGATGATGATTGCGCCGAAGAAAAAATAAAGCTATAATTTTCCGCTTACTCCGATTGCCGCTTCGGAGTAAGTTTTCAATTGCGGCAAAAAACCGTGGCATTGTGGGTTCAAGTGTTTGAAACCGATGTTTTAAAACCCCCTAATGCCTTATCCGATAACGAATGGAGTTTTCCCATGCCTAAAATGAAAACCAAGTCTAGCGCGAAAAAACGCTTTAAAGTACTGGGTAACGGCGGTGTGAAACGCGCTCATGCGTTCAAACGCCACATCTTGACTAAAAAGACCACCAAAAACAAACGCCAACTGCGCGGTACCTCTATGGTAAATGATCGCGATTTGGCTTCTGTTGCTAAAATGTTACCCTACGCTTAAGGAGTTTAGAATATGCCACGCGTAAAACGCGGTGTTACCGCCCGTGCCCGTCACCAAAAAATCTTCGCGTTAGCCAAAGGCTATCGCGGTCGTCGTAAAAACGTTTACCGAGTTGCCAAGCAGGCGGTAATGAAAGCCGGTCAATACGCATACCGTGACCGCCGCCAACGCAAACGCCAATTCCGTCAATTGTGGATTGTCCGTATCAATGCAGGTACGCGTGAAAACGGGTTGTCTTACAGCAAATTTATGAACGGTCTGAAACGCGCCTCTATCGAAATCGACCGCAAAGTATTGGCTGATTTGGCCGTGTTCGATAAAGCCGCTTTTGCACAATTGGTTGAAAAAGCCAAAGCTGCTTTGGCTGCTTAATCCAAAAAATTGAAAAGGAAGCTGCGGCTTCCTTTTTTCTTTGTTTGCGGAAATTCTATGTGATTGATTTTCTTTCTTTAAAGTCTATTTTTTTAAATAAATTTGCGTTAAAATACAGAAAATTTATCCAATGGATTGGCCGTGAAGAAAATAAGGTCGTCTGAAGAGTCTGATATGTCAGGCTATACAGGCGACCTCGTTGTTTCAGGTGGCATATCATTAATTGACAGACTTGATATTATGGAAAATGTAAACCGTATCGTTGCAGAAGGCATTGCTGCAGTAGAAGCTGCGCAAGACTTCAACGCTCTAGAACAAATCAAAGCCCGTTATCTTGGCAAAACCGGCGAGTTGACCGGACTTCTGAAAACCTTAGGTCAAATGTCGCCTGAAGAGCGCAAAACCATAGGTGCGCATATCAATGAATGCAAAAACCAGTTTCAGACGGCTTTTAACAATAAACGCGATGCCCTCAATGAAGCCAAGCTGCAAGCCCGACTTGCCGCCGAAGCCCTTGACATTACCCTGCCCGGACGCGCTCAGGAAGGTGGCAGCCTGCATCCCGTAACCCTGACCTTGCAACGTGTGGTCGAGCTGTTCCACGGAATGGGTTTTGAAGTGGCGGATGGACCTGAAATCGAAGATGATTTCCACAATTTCCAAGCCCTGAACATCCCTGCAAACCATCCTGCTCGCGCCATGCAGGATACGTTTTACGTTGAAAACGGCGATGTTTTGCGTACGCACACTTCCCCGATTCAAATCCGCTATATGCTCGATAAAAAAGAGCCACCCATCCGCATTATCGCCCCCGGCCGCGTTTACCGTGTGGACAGCGATGCCACGCACTCGCCTATGTTCCATCAGGCGGAAGGTTTGTGGGTAGAAGAGGGCGTAACCTTCGCCGATTTGAAAGCCGTGTTCACCGACTTTATCCGCCGCTTTTTTGAACGCGATGATTTGCAAGTACGTTTCCGCCCGTCTTTCTTCCCGTTCACCGAACCGTCCGCCGAAATCGACATTATGGGCGAAAACGGCAAATGGCTGGAAGTCGGCGGCTGCGGCATGGTACATCCCAACGTGTTGAGAAATGTGAATATCGATCCCGAAAAGTACACCGGTTTCGCTTTCGGTATCGGTCTCGACCGTTTTGCGATGCTGCGTTACAACGTGAACGATTTGCGCTTGTTTTTTGATAACGATTTGAATTTTTTGAAGCAGTTTGCGAAATAATGGTGCGGGCGACCCGCAAGCGGAGTGCGACCCGCATATTGTCCGGCCGGACGGGCTGAAAAAGCCTGCGACAAGATTTCGGTGGAATTTCGGCAGACGAATTGATGCGTTCTGAAGGTTTGTGCGGATGGGATGCTTGGTAATTTTGAGTCCGTCCGGCTGCGAACCTTACGGCTTTGCAGGGAAAACCTGACGAAACAGGTGGCTTCCGGCGCGATTGGGTTTTGTTGTTTCCTTGCAAGGGGTGCAAAACTGCCGGAATCCGCAACGATGCCGCGTAAAATGAATGCGCTTTCGTATAAACGCGTTTCAGGCCTCACGAAATGGACAGATTAACCCCCGAACAGCGCAAAAAAATGTATGCAGTCCAACAAAAGCAAGGGGACGAAGCCCGAGCTTGCGTTGGCGAAGGCGATGTGGGCTTTGGGGCTCAGGTATCGGAAAAATAGCGGAAGCATTTTTGGGAATCCTGATTTTTCATTTAAAAAATATAAAGTTGCCGTGTTTGTCGATGGCGAGTTTTGGCACGGCAAGGATTGGGAACAGAGAAAGGCGGAAATAAAGGGCAACCGCGAATTTTGGATTGCCAAGATAGAACGCAATATCCAAAGGGATATGGAAGTAACAGGCTGTCTGAAGGCCGAGGGCTGGGCGGTTTTACGTTTTTGGAGTAATGATGTCGTTAAAAATACAGGCTGCCATGCCGAAAAAGTCAAAGAAATCATCCAAACAAGATGAATTGATTTACAAAAACAAGATTAAGGAAGATGGGCAGGATGAACGGTTAAAAGAAAAAGCAGCACAATACCGCCTTTTTGAAAACAACGATACTTTTCAGACGGCCTTGAAACCCAAATTTACCTTTATCGACTTGTTCGCAGGTATCGGGGGCTTCCGCATCGCGATGCAGAACTTGGGCGGGGAATACGTGTTTTCGAGCGAGTGAGACGAAAAAGCCAAACTGACGTACGAAGCCAATTTCGGAGAAGTGCCGTTTGGCGATATTACTTTGGAAGAAACCAAACAATACATTCCGAAGCAATTTGATGTGCTGTGTGGGTTTACCTTATCAAAATAAAGATTTTAGAAATATGAGGCTTTCTGATTATATTTTGAATAATAAAATAAATATAAATAATTTATCTGATAAACAGGTACAAGAAATTATTGACTATTTTTCTTCAGAAATAGACGACTGGTTATTGGCAAGCGAGAAGGAGTTAAAAGATTATGATGTATACCTATACAAATTAGTACTAGATGGACAGCAATATGTTCAGGGAATAAGAAAATCTGTATTGTACGATTTCCTTATGGAAAATCAGAAAGATAGCTGATAAAAATGAAAAAATGGACTAGAGATGAAACCCTGGTTGCCCTTTATCTTTATTACATCATTCCTTTTCAAAAGGTTAGTAAGGACAATCCTGTTATTCAAGAATATGCTGAAATACTGGGCAGGACACCGTCCGCACTCGGTATGAAGATAGGAAATTTGGGTCGTTTAGATCCTACGCTGAAAGTCAAAAATATTTCGGGATTAAGTAATGGCAGCAAAATGGATGTTGTCGTATGGAATGAGTTTTCAGGAGATTGGGAGCAACTTAATAAAGAATTTGAGGGAGTCATTTCCCAATACCAATCAAATGATGAGAATAGTAATATTGAAATAGAATCACCTGAGATTCCAAAGGGAAGGGAAAGGTTTGCAAGAATATCAGTACGCGTCAATCAGGGCTTTTTCCGTTCCAGTGTTTTGGCAGCATACAATAATCAATGTTGTATTACTGGATTAAAACAACCTGAATTGTTAGTTGCTAGTCATATCAAACCCTGGAGGGAAGATAAGGATAACCGTTTAAACCCAAGGAATGGGCTATGTTTGAATGCGTTACATGACAAAGCTTTTGATAGGGGGTTGTTAGGAATAGATGAAAATTTCAAAATTATATTTTCTCCACTACTGGCAAAAACAGAAGGATTTGATGATTTATTTAAACCATATGAAAATCGGATGATAAGACTGCCTGAAAGACTAAACCCAAGTCTGGAATTTTTAAAATTTCACAGAGAAAATATTTTTCAGAGTTGAGTA
The DNA here is from genome assembly GCF_963392925.1 of Neisseria polysaccharea. Taxonomy (NCBI): domain Bacteria; kingdom Pseudomonadati; phylum Pseudomonadota; class Betaproteobacteria; order Neisseriales; family Neisseriaceae; genus Neisseria; species Neisseria polysaccharea. The sequence goes on along the minus strand of NZ_CAUJNZ010000019.1, from coordinate 3,926 downwards.
AATATCAACATTAACCAGAATTCTAAAACAGACTGTCTGAACGAAAATTGATAAAACAAAAGTTAATTAATTGATTGAGAACATAACATGCAATTCTCCTACTCATGGCTGAAAACCCAAGCCGATACCGAACTTTCCGCCGATAAACTGGAACATCTTTTGACCATGGCTGGTTTGGAAGTGGAAGAAATCGATACTGCTGCCCCTGCTTTCAGTGGCGTGGTTGTTGCCGAAGTAAAATCTGTTGAAAAGCATCCTGATGCAGACCGTTTGAACGTTACCCAAGTTGATGCCGGTACGGGCGGGTTGGTGCAGATTGTGTGCGGTGCGCCGAATGTGAAAGCGGGCATCAAAGTGCCGTGTTCGTTGCCGGGTGCCGTTTTGCCGGGTAATTTCAAAATCAAGCCGACCAAAATGCGCGGTGTGCCATCAAACGGTATGCTGTGTTCGACCAATGAACTAGGTTTGCCTGATGATGGTGTAGACGGCCTGCACATTTTGCCTGAAGACGCGCCTGTCGGTATCAATATCCGTGAATACTTGGATTTGGACGATACGCTGTTTACGTTGAAAATTACGCCTAACCGCGCTGATTGCTTGAGTGTTAAGGGCATTGCGCGCGAAGTGTCCGCATTGACGGGGTGCGCGTTCAGGCAGCCCGAAATCCATACCGCGCCTATCACGGGCAGTCGAAAACAGCCCGTGCAGATTGACGCGCCTGCCGACTGCGGCCGTTTTATCAGCCGCGTTATTGAAAATGTCAATGCGAAAGCGGTTACTCCCGATTGGATGAAACAACGTTTGGAGCGCAGCGGCATCCGCAGTATTTCCGCGCTGGTGGACATCGGCAATTATGTGATGCTGGAAATCGGTCAGCCGATGCACGTTTTCGATGCCGACAAACTTTCCGGCAGCCTGCACATCCGCCGCGCGCGCGAAGGGGAAACGCTGGAATGCCTGAACGAGAAAACCGTTTCCCTGTCTGAAAACACGCTGGTCGTGGCGGACGAAAAAGGCGCGTTGAGTTTGGCAGGCTTAATGGGCGGCGCGGCGAGCGCGGTTTCAGACGGCACGCAAAATATCGTGCTGGAAGCGGCTTGGTTTGCGCCCGAAATCATCGCCGGCAAATCGCGCCAATACGGTTTCGGTTCGGATTCGTCGTTCCGCTTCGAGCGCGGCGTGGATTACCGTTTGCAGGCGGATGCCATTGAACGCGCCACCGAATTGGTTTTGCAGATTTGCGGCGGTGCGGCAGGCGAGATGGTTGAAGCACAAGGTAAATTGCCCGAAGCCAAGCAGGTCGGATTGCGTTTGGGCCGTCTGAAAACCGTGTTGGGCGTGGACATTCCCTCCGAACAGGTGGAAACCATTTTGCAACATTTGGGTCTGCAGCCTGAGAAAACGGCGGAAGGCTTCCGCGTTACCGCGTCGAGCTTCCGTTTCGACATCGAAATTGAGGCTGATTTGATTGAAGAAATCGGACGCGTTTACGGCTATGAAAACATCCCCGACGATTACACGTCAGGCCGTCTGAAAATGCTGGAACTGCCCGAAACACGCCGCCCGCGTTTTGCCGTTTACAACGAAATGGCGGCGCGCGGCTACCGCGAAGTGGTCAGCTATGCCTTCGTTGACGAGCAGTGGGAACAAGATTTTGCCGCCAACGCCGACCCCATCCGCCTGCAAAACCCGCTGGCGGCGCAATATGCCGTGATGCGTTCCACACTCATCGGCGGCTTGGTGGAAATTTTGCAAAACAACCTGAACCGCAAACAAAACCGCGTGCGCGTGTTTGAAATCGCCCGCGTGTTCGGCAAAGGTTCAGACGGCTGGTTTGTCCAAAACGAACGCATCGGCAGTCTGTGGTACGGCGCGGCAATGCCCGAACAATGGGGCGGGAAAACGCGCAATGCGGATTTTTACGACATCAAGGCGGACGTGGAAAATCTGTTGAAAAACAAAGCAGTCGAGTTCGTTAAAACCGGACATCCCGCCCTGCATCCCGGACGTGCCGCCAATATCGTTTCAGACGGCAAAGTCATCGGCTTTGTCGGCGAACTGCATCCGAAATGGCTGCAAAAATACGACCTGCCGCAAGCGCCGCTGGTATTTGAAATCGATATGGCGGCCGTGTTGGAATGCGGGAAAACGCGCTATCGGGCCGTATCGAAATTCCAGCCGGTGCGCCGCGATTTGGCGTTTGTGATGCCGGAAGCTATGAGCCATGATGATTTGCTGCTTGTCTTGAAAGGCGCGGCAAACAAGTTGGTACAGGAAATCGGCGTGTTTGACGTGTATCGCGGCACGGGCCTGCCCGAAGGGATGAAGAGCGTGGCGGTCAAAGTGATTTTGCAGGATATGGAAAACACGCTGACGGATGAGGCGGTCGAGCCGCTTATCGGAAAACTGGTTGGCGCGGCAACGGCGGCAGGGGCGCGGCTTCGCAGTTAAAAAATAAATATTCGCTTGAATTTTAAATAAAAATTGGTAATAATCCACAACTGTTACAACATAAGGTAATCATATGACTCTCACTAAAGCCGAATTGGCCGATATTTTGGTAGACAAAGTCAGCAACGTCACCAAAAACGATGCCAAAGAAATTGTCGAACTCTTTTTTGAAGAAATCCGCAGCACTTTGGCGCGCGGCGAAGAAATCAAAATTTCCGGTTTCGGAAATTTCCAGTTGCGCGACAAGCCGCAACGCCCGGGCCGTAATCCGAAGACCGGCGAGGAAGTGCCGATTACCGCCCGCCGCGTGGTAACTTTCCATGCCAGCCAGAAACTCAAAGGCATGGTGGAACATTATTATGACAAACAACGTTGATTTGAAGGTTCCCGCAAAACGCTATTTCACGCTGGACGAGTTGTGCGGACTGTTGCAAATCAGCCCCTATAGTTTTGCGCAATGGCAGCATGATCACGGTGTGGTTGTCGGTTACGGCGGCGAACGCTACACCCGTTTGGATGTGGTGAAACTGTTGAAACTGAAGAGCACGTTTGCATCGTATGCCGAAGGTGCGGAGTCGGGTTTGGTCGGCAACCGTCTGGTTACGCTTCAGGAAATCGGAGACAGTCTGAAAGACCTGTTGGCGGATTTGGATAAGGAATTGTGCTGATTTGAGACCGGTTGCAGGTATGCAGCCGGTTTTGTTTTACACGCTAAAAAATAGGGGGCTGTCCTAGATAACTAGGATAAACTCGATTTTACTAATTGTTTTAAAATGGAAATTTGAACTTTTATCTCACTGTTGTTAAAACGCCATTCGCACTCCTTTAAATACAGCCCAAAAATGCTCTTTGGGAATGCCGTTAAACTTGCGTAAATGACGTTTTGCCCGGTTCCAAAAGTTCTCAATTCCATTGATATGGTTTTGTCGTTCAGTAAAATGTGTGCTGTGATTGATACGAAAACGAAGTTTCAGCGAAGCTAAAATGGCTAAATTCACTCACATCCAATACATCATAGCTACGATAACAATCCGTATAAACAATGCTGTCAGGTTTCACTTGTTCACGGATAATAGGAAATAAAGTAGCGGTTTGAGTATTCGGTACAGCAACCGTATAAACCTTATATATTGCACCCCATCAAAGGGGCGCATTACTTTTCTTAACATTCCCCTTTGACAGCCAAGTGAAAGGGGCTTTTTTATGTCAGCAGCAAATATAATATTTTCCTTACCATTTCGCTTCAAAAGACCGAATACGGCGACTTTACCGGCAGCACCGCGACCGCGTTTACCTTTGCGTTGTCCGCCAAAATAACTTTCATCTGCTTCTACTTCGCCATCAAACATTTCCAAATGTGGACTGTTTTGATAAATAAGTAATCATAAACAATGAAAATAATAGGCTGAGACCTTTGCAAAATTCCCCAAAATCCCCTAAATTCCCACCAAGACATTTAGGGGATTTCTCATGAG
>NZ_CAUJNZ010000018.1:0-35685 GCF_963392925.1 Neisseria polysaccharea | reverse complement strand
GGTATTGGGGTAGAATTAGTGGATATTTGAAACGAAAACAGCCGAAAACCTGTGTTGGGGTTTCGGTTGTCGGGAGGGAAAGGAATTTTGCAAAGGTCTCAGAGTATAAGGCTTCAATAACTGCACCACTTACCAAAAATCAGAAAAAAGCTTTTCCTGAAATTGAAAGAACGGGAGCGACAGTGGTCGGTAAGGGAAAACTGGGCTATCCAAAGGGGAACAAAATTAAGCCTACTAAAGTTATCATTGAAAGGAAAAGATAATGTCTATTTTGGAAGAGAATGTAATTGATTCAGCCTCTATTGAAAACGGAATACTCATATTAACTATTTCTGATCATTTAAAATGGGATAACGAGCATTTGTTTTTGTTGCAAGAGAAAATAAATTCATATATTCAATATATTGAATCAGGTCAAATTTTTGAAGATTTTGGAGAAAGTAGCTATGAGACTATTGAAATACAGCTTATATATAAATATAAACCAAATGAAAATTATAGAAAATTTTTATATCGCCTAGAAGGTGCTTTATTAAAACTTAAATTACGGTTTTCCCATGGAACTATCTCATATTTTTATAGTTAAAAAGTAAATACTCTCTTTATCACTTCGGGTCCAGGCAAGCCATAACTTATATAAACCCTGAAATCAAAAGAAGCAAATCGTAACACGAGGCGTCATATCCCTTAAGTCATACTTATACTGAAATATATAAGCCTGAGGAATTTATGCTATGGTTAAGAAAGTAAATATATTGAATATTGCAGAAATTTTTTATGAGAGTGAAAAATAAAATTTAGATATAGTCGTTATCTGTCTGCCGATGGAATAAAATGGATAAGACATGGTTTGTTCTATGCATCTTACGAAAATGGTAATATTGTTTAGGCAAAAAAATTATGAAAATTTTTTATTTTAGTTCAAAAAAATAGAAAGAAATATTATCTCATCAAATCTGAATCGAAAACAAGTTCGTGCAATATTTAGTTCTGATGTACAAGAAATTTATAAGTCATCATACTCTCGGGTTCCTATGGATGTTTTTCCCGAGTTGAATATCCATTGTTTTTATGACGATAAAAATCAGCTTCAAGCGATAGAGATATTTGAACCAAATAAGTTTTTTTTAGAAGATATTTCTTTTAATTGGCTTGGAAAAATCAATGATGAAATAATAAGCTATCTTTATAAGAGTGGAATTAATGATTTTGAAATTGATGATTTGGGTATTAGGCTTCTTAATATTCCTGTTTCAACTATAATCAATTCTATAGGTAAGGTAGAATGTTGTTATTTAGATTTTTCAAATAGAGACACAAAATTTTATGTAAAATAAGTGTGGGTTGAGGTCAAGACCCAACTATCAAAAGGTCGTCTGAAAATAAATTTGGTTTTTAGATGGCCTTTCTCTTAATCGAAACAAAATGTTGGGGCTTACGGCAGCGACAAACAAAGCAGCATCACGAAAGCGGCATCAATACCCAAAACATTCAAATCACAGACGAAGCCGCACAAATCAGGCTGACAGGCAAAACAGCGGAGCAAACCAAAGCCGATATTGATACAAACGTAACCACAGACACCGCCAGGCAGCATTCGGGCAGCCTGAAAAACGTATTTGACAAAGATAGAGTGCAAAGTGAACTGGATTTACAAAGAACCGTCAGCCAAGATTTTAGTAAAAATGTTCAACAAGCCAATACCGAGATTAACCAACATTTAGACAAACTCAAAGCAGACAAAGAAGCAGCCGAAACAGCAGCAGCCGAGGCATTAGCCAATGGCGATATGGAAACTGCCAAACGCAAAGCCCATGAAGCTCAAGATGCGGCAGCAAAAGCAGATAATTGGCAACAAGGCAAAGTCATTCTCAACATGTTAGCCTCAGGTTTAGCTGCGCCGACCCAAAGCGGAGCGGGCATCGCTGCGGCTACCGCATCGCCAGCCGTATCGTATGCGATTGGACAGCACTTTAAAGATTTAGCCGGTCAAAACGCGAATGGCAAACTAACCGCCAGTCAAGAAACCGCTCACGTTCTTGCCCACGCGGTATTAGGAGCAGCGGTTGCCGCAGCAGGAGACAACAATGCTCTAGCAGGAGCATTGAGTGCGGGCGGGGCGGAAGCGGCTGCGCCTTACATCAGCAAATGGTTATACGGCAAAGAAAAAGGAAGCGACTTAACGGCGGAAGAGAAAGAGACTGTAACAGCGATTACAAATGTATTGGGTACGGCTACGGGTACTGCGATTGGCGACACAACAACCAATGCAGCACAAGGCAGCCTGAATGCGAAGAGTGCGGTGGGGAATAATTATTTAATAAAAGAAGATTGGAATGTATATAAGAGAAAAATCAATGAATGCGAAAAACAAGGTAGAAAATATTCAGCCTGCTATATTTCTGCTCAAAAAGATTTATATACGATAAGTGTAAACAGAAATGCAAAACTAAGAGGAGCATGTTCTCCAGAAGGCGATTTAGAATTATGTAAAAGGTTAGTTGCTGAAGCTGATGAAAGTAGGAACTTAACCCGGAAGGAACTTAAATCATTAGGGTATATTCATGGAAAAACACCCACTATTCCCACTACTATTGAAGAAGTTAAACAAGGTTTTAGAATACCCAATCCAAGTTTTATAGATTACCATGACATACCATGGGCTAATAACCCTACTATTCATTATTGGGCAGCTAATATCAGTTTTCCGTTGTTTAATAAAATGGATTATGGATTAAGTATAGCTGTTAATCGTGTTACTGGTGAGATTTTTCTGGGTGTGAATGCCTCACCACATATAAAAGATGGAAATCATAAAACCCCAGTTGATATCCCAAGCGCTAATATTGTAATGGGACATATTAATAATATGACATCTGTTGAAAAAGCTCGATTATGGAAAACCATTACTCAAACAATTTCTGGGCAATCAACGACTGTTTCAGGTTGCGCTTATTTTGGTTGTTTAGGAGTCAGCCAGACAATTGATAAGGAAAAAGTTGCTTTTGAAGCAGGACTAGGAACACCCAAACAGCCTACTATTTCTTTTGGCAGAACGCATATGGTGCGAGTAGGGCGAATAACTTTTAGTGACGCAAATTAAAAAACGGGACAACCTAGTCATATTCAAGCATCTATTCCTGCAAACTTACCTAGTATTGGAGATAAATTTAATGCTATCCCATTTTATCAATAAAAATCTGAATACTATAGGTGGTTGTATAGTAATTATATTTGGAATTTGTTTTGCATTATTGATAACAGAAGCTCAACAGGAAGGTAAATTAGGTTATAAAACGGATAATAGTGAAAGGGTGCAAAGGATATTCTCTGAAATACCGACCATGGTTGAACCATATCAAGTATCTGATAGTAATTCATTTACAAGAGGCCCTACAACTTTTGTGACTTTTTATGTTAAAGGTTCGGACTCCGAACTAAAAAAATTAACTCTATTAATCGATCGAAGACAGAGCCTTTTCGGATTTGTTAATGCTTGTAGGAATGGGGAGTCTTTAATATATGAATATAAATTAATACCTGAATTTGATAAGACAGTTAAAATAAATTCTTTGGCTATCGAGTGGAAATATCCGGATTCATCATGCAATTAGCGTAGCATTAAAACCACTTACCTACCTTTTTTGTTTTAACCCTCCAGCCCACCACTCTAGCGAAGCACCAGGTGCCATCACTTGGTTGTGGTATCAGTCATCTAAGCATCACCAATAGCAGAAGCAGGAGTTGTTGTTGCGGACATTTGTCAAATAACCGGGAATTGTAACGCTTCGGAAGTATTAGAAGATGTTTGGTCAGGTAGATTTAAAGACAACTATATGGCATCGGAAAATGCTAATGAAAGAAGTAAATAATGGTAAATAAAACATGGTTACGATTAAAAGTAAAATTAGGAGAGTTTTGTCTTGGGGCCATGCCTTTATTGATTATTTTGGTTTATTTTGGAGATACTAATGAAAAAAATGATGGTGAGATTGGAATAGCTAAAATCAAGCAAACCCATGCAACTAATTTTATCTCTGATATATCGAGAAGAATGGGATCTGCAACATGGGATTTGGGTAAGCCACGTATCAATCAAAGTAATGAATTTAAGTTTTCTGATGGAAAAATTAGATTTCTGCAATGTTCTCCTAATACTAAACATAATATAGAGCAGGTATTTGAGCAATACCACTATTTAATAATTAAAGAACATAAAACCTTTGGAAAATATTTTTGCATTGATAACAATATTGTTATAAACATAGATTCGTTTGGGAATGGCTGTGATTTAATCTTTTCAATTCAATGGGATAAGTTATATTCAAATTGTTCTGAAATACTCTTGGATTTAGATTAAGCCAGCGTAGCCTGTGCAACCAACCAAAAATGTGAAATGGTAGGGTGTAATTTATGCACACGCGGTTTTGGTTTCTCTGAACTCGGTTTCAGGCTGCCTTAAAACCACTTACCTACCTTTTTTGTTTTAACTAATCGCGATCCTAAATTATGCCCACAAACCTACCTCTAAACCTCCTCTCCCCCAAGCTCTTTTCCAATGAACCATGGAACGAAAGCTAAGTACTCAGTGCCATCACATGGCTGTGGTATCAATCCCCCATGCATCGCCAAGTGCCTATTGCCGGATGCCGACTTATGTGTTGCCTGTGTAAAAAAAGAAAATCAACGCACCGGAAAAACCAAGCAAGAAGAATTAAGCACAGGACAAAAAAACGCGTATATCTTTGCCTACGCGGTATTTAGAAGCAGCGGTTGTAGTAGCAGGAGACAACAATGCCCTAGCAGGAGCATTGGGTGCAGATGTGGGATACGTTTCAGGACAATCAGCACAATGGTTATTAGGACAAACTTTGGCTGGTACGGCCATTGGTGTACGTGGGCAAATGAAAGCAGGCGGACAACTGCATTACGATATATTTGCGAGCCATGCATTGAAAAAGCCTGAATATTTTCAGACGAAGAAATGGGTAACGGGATTTCAGGTAAGTTATTCGTTTTGATGTAATTGAAGCGAATAATGTATGACAAGATAAACAAAAGCTACTGGTTTTCTGCCAGTAGCTTTTGTTTATGTGGTGATGAGTTTCAGCAAAATGCGTGGTGTGATTGATACGAAAATATCTAAATTCACTGACATCAAGCTCATCATAACTATGAAAGGTATCCGTGTACACAATGCCATCAGGCTTAACTTTCTCTATCTAATATAGCCCCAAACTTTTTACTGTTTAAATAAATTTCCAAAGGCTTGGGCAAACCGTAATCTTTCAAATGCGCCGGCTTTATCCAAATGCCGTCTGAATGGTGTTCAGACGGCATTTGTCCTTCAAACGGCGTAATCATCAGCAGGCGGTGCGTCAGGCGGTGGGTCAGAGCGGTTTGTTCGTCCATATCCTCCATCGTCAGGGAGAGTTTGGCGGCAAAGTCGGAAAGCCCGTTCAAACTTTCAAAACACGGTACGCAATACAGACCGCCCCAAATGCCTTTGGCAGGGCGTTTTTCCAATAAGATTGCGCCGTTTCGGTTGCGGACAATCAGCCAATAAAGCGGCAGGGTTTGTACTTCGGGGGCGGTTTTTTTGCGCGGCAGCTCGGCAATGCGGTTTTGCTTTTTCGCTTCGCAGATGTCCGCCATCGGGCATTGATGGCACAAGGGTTTTGTTCGTTTGCACACGGTTGCGCCTAAGTCCATCAAACCTTGTGTGTAGGCGGGCATATCGGCGTTTTCAGACGGCAGCAGGCTTTCGGCAAGCGTCCAAAGCGAGTTTTCAAATTTTTTGTCCTGCGGATTGCCGTCGCGGGCGAACACGCGGCAGAGTACGCGTTTGACGTTGCCGTCCAAAATGGTTTCGCGACGGTTGAAGGCGAAGGCACAAATAGCGGCGGCGGTGCTTCTGCCTACGCCGCAGAGGGTTTCCAAGTCTTTGCGTTCGGATGGAAACGTGCCGCCGAATTGTTCGACGACTTGTTGCGCGGCTTTGTGCAGATTGCGCGCGCGGCTGTAATACCCCAAACCCGCCCATAACGACAACACTTCGTCTTGCGGTGCGGCGGCAAGTGCCTGTACGGTCGGGAATTTTTCCAAGAAACGCGGATAGTAGTCCAACACGGCGGCAACCTGCGTTTGCTGGAGCATGATTTCGGAAAGCCAGACGCAATAAGGGTTTTTGACCTGCCAAGGGAGGTGGTGGCGACCGTGTTGTTTTTGCCAGCGGATGAGCCGTTCGGAGAAGGGGATGGGTGTGTTCATTAACATCAATCTGTGGTTTTATTTATATTTAAAATAGCATGTTATGGTATAACATTGTAAAAGTAATTCTTATTGACTTATTTTTTGTAGGGGTATATAACTCATATAAAGAGACTTTATTGCGGTATTGAAATTATTTATCAACAAGCAAGGAGTATCAGCATGAAAGCAATGGTTTATCACGGCGCAAACGACATCCGTTTTGAAGAAAAACCCCGCCCGCAGATTATCAATCCGACCGATGCGGTGGTGAAAATCGTCAAAACCACGATTTGCGGTACCGACTTGGGTATTTGGAAAGGCAAAAACCCCGAAGTCGCCGACGGCCGTATTCTCGGCCATGAAGGCATCGGTATTGTAGAAGAAGTCGGCGATGCTGTAAAAAACATTAAAGTCGGTGATAAAGTCATTATTTCATGCGTCAGCAAATGCTGCACTTGCGACAACTGCAAAATCCAACTTTATTCGCACTGCCGCAACGGCGGCTGGATTTTGGGTTACATGATTGACGGCACGCAGGCAGAATACGTCCGCACGCCTTATGCCGACAACAGCCTCGTGCCGCTGCCCGCCAACGTTAATGAAGAAGTCGCGCTGCTGTTGAGCGACGCCTTGCCGACCGCCCACGAAATCGGCGTGCAATACGGTGATGTCAAACCTGGCGATACCGTCTTCATCGCCGGTGCCGGCCCTGTCGGTATGTCTTCGTTGCTGACTGCGCAACTGTATAGCCCTGCCGCCATCATCGTTTGCGATATGGACGAAAACCGTTTGAAACTGGCGAAAGAGTTGGGCGCGACCCATACCGTCAGCCCCGCTTCCGGCGATGTATCCAAACAAGTCTTTGCTATCGTCGGCGAAGACGGCGTAGATTGTGCCATCGAAGCCGTCGGTATCCCTGCGACTTGGAATATGTGCCAAGACATCGTCAAACCGGGCGGCCATATCGCCGTTGTCGGCGTACACGGTCAATCCGTTGATTTTAAACTGGAAAAACTGTGGATTAAAAACCTTGCCATCACAACCGGTTTGGTAAACGCCAATACCACTGAAATGCTGATGAAGGCAATTTCCAGCAGCTCAGTCGATTACACCAAAATGATGACCCACCATTTCAAATTCAGCGAATTGGAAAAAGCCTACGACGTGTTCAAACACGCCGCCGAAAACCAAGCGATGAAAGTGGTTTTGGAAGCGGATTAATCGGCGTTGAATCAGTTGTTTTTTAACCGGATGCCGTCTGAATGCGTTTCAGACGGTATTTTTTCAGCCGTGTAAAACGGGCTGTCCGGCTGCTGTATTTGTCGAATAGACTGACCGTTATTTTTATTATGCGGAAGATGGATGGGTATTTTAGGGGCGGTATGTCGGAGCGGTGCTGCCGTGTATGCCGACTGGGCCGCCAAGCGGCAAAATGCCGTCTGAAACGGGAAAGGGCTTCAGACGGCATTTTTACGATGCGGTTCAGGCTTTGGGTTTCAATGCCGCCGCTTCTTTGGCGAGGCGGGTGATGGTGTTCCAGTCTTTGTTTTTCACGGCTTCTTTCGGTGTCAGCCATGAGCCGCCGACGCACAGGACGTTGGGCAGTGCCAGGTATTCGGGGGCAGTTGCCAGGCTGATGCCGCCGGTCGGGCAGAAGCGAACATCGGCGTAAGGACCGTACAGGGCTTTGAGCATGGCTTTGCCGCCAACGACTTCGGCAGGGAAGAGTTTGAGGGTGTCGATGCCGTGTTCTAAAGCCAGTTGGACTTCGCCCGGAGTGGCAACGCCGGGAATCAGGGGGATGCCGCTGTTGTGGCTGGCTTTGGCGAGGGATTCGTGCAGCCCCGGGCTGATGGCGAAAACTGCGCCTGCGTCTTCGACGGCTTTGAGCTGTTCGGGATTGGTTACCGTACCCGCGCCGACGATGGCGTTGGGTACTTCTTTGGCAATCAGGCGGATGGCATCGAGTCCGACGGGTGTACGCAGGGTAATTTCGAGGGTAGGGATGCCGCCTTCGACAAGGGCGTGGGACAAATCGATGGCGGTGCTTAAGTCGTCAATCGCCATTACCGGCACAACTGCGCCGGCGGTCAAAATTTCGCGGGGGGTCAGTTTGGACATTTCGGTTCTCCGGGTGGAATGGGGTATTTTATTAAGATGGGACAGGTCGTAGGTCGGATTCAAGAAACCGACATCTTGGACGGCTGTGTCGGATTCGAGAATCCAACCTACGTCTATCTTAAAACACTTGAATAATTTTTCAGACGGCCTTCGGTCTGAAAAGGCCGTCTGAAACGCGCATCAGGCAAATTCGCCGCCGAAACTCATGGCACCGGTTTCCGCGCTGCTGGTCATGCTGCGGAAGTTGGCGAAGAGTTCGCGGCCGCAGCCTTGTTGGTTCGCGCCCAAGTCGATGCTTTCGACTTCGCGGGCATTCCATTCGGTTTCGTTAATCAGGACGTTGAGTTCGCCGGTAACGGAGTCGAAGCGGATCGGGTCGCCGGTACGGATTTTGGCGATGTTGCCGCCCATCAGGGCTTCGGGGGTCATGTGGATGGAGGCCGGAACTTTGCCGGACGCGCCGGACATACGGCCGTCGGTCAGCAGCGCCACTTTGAAGCCGCGGTCTTGCAGGATGCCCAAAGGCGGGGTCAGTTTGTGCAATTCGGGCATACCGTTGGCACGCGGGCCTTGGTAGCGAACAACGCAGACGAAATCGCGTTCCAATTCGCCGCGCTCAAACGCAGCCAACACTTCGCGTTGGTCGTTGAATACGATGGCAGGCGCTTCAATGATGCGGCAACCTTCGCGCACGGCAGATACTTTAATTACGCCGCGACCGATGTTGCCTTTCATCAGGCGCAGACCACCGTCTGGGGAGAACGGATTGTCGGCTTTGCGCAGGATGTCATCGTTGCCGCTGGTTTCGGGGGCTTCGCGCCATTCGAGTTTGCCGTCGATAAGAAAAGGCTCTTTGGTGTAGTGGCGCATACCGTGTCCGACAACGGTATCGACATCGTCATGCAACAGGCCTGCGTCCAGCAATTCGCGGATAACGAAAGGTAGGCCGCCGGCAGCGGTAAAGTGGTTCACGTCGGCTTTGCCGTTGGGGTACACACGGATCAGCAATGGGATGATGGAAGAAATTTCATCGAAGTCGTCCCAGTTCAAAATCACGCCTGCAGCACGCGCCATAGCAACGAGGTGCATGGTGTGGTTGGTCGAGCCGCCGGTTGCCATCAGGCCAATCAGGGCATTGATGAAGGATTTTTCAGTCAACATTTCGCCCAATGGTTTGATGGTGCCGTTTTTGATACCGCGTGCGAGGTGTCCGGCCGCGTAGCGGGTCAGGGCTTCGCGCAGGTCGGTATAGGGATGGACGAAAGCGGCGGCAGGCAGGTGTACGCCCATCATTTCCATCATCATTTGGTTGGAGTTTGCCGTGCCGTAGAAAGTGCAGGTGCCCGGGCTGTGGTAAGAACCCATTTCGCTTTTCAAAAGTTCGTCGCGTCCGACTTTGCCTTCGGCGAAAAGCTGGCGGGTGCGAGCTTTTTCTTTGTTGCCGATGCCGCTGGACATCGGGCCTGCGGGGACGAAGATACCCGGAATATGACCGAACGAAAGCGCACCTATCATCAAACCCGGCACGATTTTGTCGCATACGCCCATAAACAGGCTGCCGTCAAACATTTGATGCGACAGACCGATGGCGGTACTCATGGCAATCACGTCGCGGGAAAACAGCGACAATTCCATGCCGGCATAACCTTGCGTGATGCCGTCGCACATGGCGGGTGTGCCGCCGGCGACTTGTGCGGTCGCGCCGTTTTTCTGTGCTTCGTCTTTGATTTGATCAGGGAAGTCTTTAAACGGCTGGTGTGCGGAAACCATGTCATTGTAGGCAGTGATGATGCCTAAGTTGGGGACGGTTTCCTGAAGCATTTCGATTTTGATGCTCTTAGGCATGGAGGCATAGCCGTGTGCCAAGTTGCTGCAGCCGAGCTGGTTGCGCTCTAAGCGTCCCATCTGTTTGGCGCTGCGGATTTTCGCCAGATACTTTTCACGCGTCGGGCGGCTGCGTTCGATAATGCGCTCGGTGATTTCGGCGAGCTTGGGGTGGATAGGAGTGGGGTTCATGTTCGGTCTCCTGTCGGAAAGGTGGTATGTATTGGGATTGTGTTTGCGCGTTTCTGATTTTTTGTATCGGGTGTTCGGACGGGGGAATATTTTGAAGGTATGCCGTCTGAAGTGGGAAGCGGAGCTATTATAATACAAAATTTGTAATTTTGTTACAAAAAAATCAGGCATTGAAAAGAAATTTGATTTAAATCGTAGAATCTTTCGATTGTTGTAACGGAATAGGGGAAACCTGCCCGATTTTTGGACTAGGTCAAATAAATTGTAAAAATGGGAATAGACAAAAAGTGTAGCGGTGTGTAGTATTACTACTCGTTATGCCGCCTGCCTTTGTTTCCGATATTGCGATGCAGCGTGATGGGAAAAGCAGGTTTCAGACGGCATCGAAAAATTCTTTCCTGACGAGATAATACGATGAGTACACAAACAAATTTTGATTTGGTGTTGTTCGGTGCGACCGGCGATTTGGCGATGCGCAAGCTGTTGCCCTGTCTGTACCAGGCGCATGTTGCCGGTCTGCTTCATCCCGAAGGGCGTATTTTGGGGGTCAGCCGCAGCGAGTTGGATACCGAAGGTTTTCTGGCGAAGGTGGAAACCAGTTCCAAAATCCATGTGAAAGAAAATTTTTCCGATGAGGCTTGGGCATCGTTTGTCGAACGTCTCGCATATCTCAAAGTCGATGTTACGCAGCCGGACGATTTTGCCGCTTTAGGCGATTTGGTCAAAGCGCGCAAAGAAACCGACAACGTCGTCATCTATCTGTCCACCGCGCCCAAATTCTTCGCGCAAGCCTGCGAGAACCTTGCTGCGATCGGTTTGAATGCCGACAACGCGCGCGTGGTTTTGGAAAAACCGTTGGGTACGGACTTGGCTTCTTCCCAACAAATCAATACTGATGTTGCGCGTTATTTCAAAGAAGGGCAAATTTACCGCATCGACCACTACCTTGGCAAAGAAAGCCTGCAAAACCTGCTTGCGCTGCGTTTTGCCAATGTAATGTTTGAGCCGCTGTGGAACAATAAATATATCGAAAGCGTGCAGTTGACCATCGCCGAACAGCTCGGTGTGGAAGAGCGCGGTGAGTTTTACGACATTACCGGCGCGTTGCGCGACATGGTGCAAAACCATTTGATGCAGATGTTGTGCATGACTGCGATGGAAGCCCCCGCCAGCTTGGATGCCGACGCGGTGCGCGATGAAAAAGTCAAAGTCATCAAGTCATTGAAGCCGCTGACCGTCGAATCTGTCAATGAAAATGTCGTGCGCGGACAATATACCGCCGCCAAAGGCATGAACGGCTATCTTGAAGAAATCAACGTTCCGCAAGAGAGCTTTACCGAAACCTACGTCGCCATTAAAGCCGAAATCGAAAATGAACGCTGGAAGGGCGTTCCTTTCTACCTGCGTACCGGCAAACGCATGGCGGGCAAAGTGGCGGAAATCGTTTTGAACTTCAAAGATTTGAACAGTCATATTTTTGAAGACAGCCGCACCGCGCCCAACCGGCTCGTTATCGAGTTGCAACCGCATGAATCCGTGCGCCTCTATACGCAGATGAAAACCCCGGGGGCAGGAAATAAGGTCGAAACCGTGCCGCTGGCAACCGATTTGGGCAAAGCATTGGAAGGCCGCCGCGCGGAAGCTTACGAGCGCCTGCTGCTGGATGTGATTAACGGCAAACTCGCTTTGTTCAACCGCCGCGATGAACTCGAAGCCGCGTGGGAATATGTGATGCCGATTTTGGAAAACTGGGCAAATAACACCACGCCGCCGCACGGCTACGGCGCACACTCGTGGGGGCCTGAAGCCGCGCGCGAACTATTGGCGCGCGACGGACACAAGTGGCACGAAGAGCAGTAATACAATAATGCGTTCAGACGGCATGGGGTTTGAAATGCCGTCTGAACGCAAGTAAAGCAGTATAGTGGATTAACAAAAATCAGGACAAGGCGACGAAGCCGCAGACAGTACAAATAGTACGGCAAGGCGAGGCAACGCTGTACTGGTTTAAATTTAATCCACTATAAAAAGCAGTCCCGATATTTGGTATCAAAAGCATAAACAACTGTTCGGCCGGCATATTGCTCAACCCATTTCCATAACGGAATATGCCGTCTGAAATAAAAAAAGGACACAAATATGTTTGTTTGGCACGAATACGAAAATGCGGCAGAAGCGGCGCAGTCTTTGGCTGACGCAGTGGCGGATGCTTTGCAGGGCGCACTGGACGAGAAGGGCGGTGCGGTGTTGGCAGTTTCCGGCGGACGTTCGCCGATTGCATTTTTCAACGCCCTGTCGCAAAAAGATTTGGATTGGAAAAACGTCGGCATCACCTTGGCAGATGAACGCATCGTGCCGACCGTCCACGCCGACAGCAATACCGGTCTGGTGCGCGAATACCTGTTGAAGAACAAGGCGGAAGCGGCAATGTGGATTCCTATGGTGGAAGACGGAAAAACTGAAACCGAATTACATCCCGATGCTGTTGTCGATTATGCACTGAAACATTACAAACAGCCCGATGTTTTGGTTTTGGGTATGGGAAACGACGGGCATACGGCTTCGATTTTCCCGAAAGCTCCGCAGTTTCAGACGGCAATCGACGGTTCGGCAGGTGTCGCGTTGGTGCATACCACGCCCGTTACCGCGCCGCACGAGCGCGTCAGCATGACCTTGGATGCGATTGCCCATACGGGGCATGTGTTTTTGGCGATACGGGGCGAAGAGAAAAAAGCCGTGTTCGATCAAGCCGCACAAGGCGAAAACCGCGAATATCCGATCAGCTTTGTATTGAACCGCCAAGGAGTGAACTGCCATGTCTTCTACGCCGAATAAACAAGCCGGATATCCCCGATTGGTCGCCGACATCGGCGGTACGAATGCACGCTTTGCTCTGGAAACCGCGCCGCGCGTCATCGAAAAAACCGCCGTGCTTCCGTGTAAGGACTACGATACGGTTACCGATGCGGTGCGTGTCTATCTGAACCAAAGCGGTGCAACAGGCGTACGGCACGCGGCATTTGCCATCGCCAACCCGATTTTGGGCGACTGGGTGCAGATGACCAACCACCATTGGGCGTTTTCCATCGAAACCACCCGTCAGGCTTTGGGGCTGGATACCCTCATCCTTTTGAACGACTTTACCGCGCAGGCATTGGCGGTAACGCAGACTTCAAGTAAAGACCTGATGCAGGTAGGCGGGCAAGAGCCTGTCGAATTTGCCCCCAAAGCCGTTATCGGTCCCGGTACCGGCTTGGGCGTGAGCGGATTGGTGCACAGCCCCGCAGGCTGGGTGGCTTTGGCAGGCGAGGGTGGGCATACCAGTTTCCCGCCGTTTGACGATATGGAAGTGCTGATTTGGCAGTACGCCAAAAACAAATACGGCCATGTTTCCGCCGAACGCTTTTTGAGCGGCGCAGGCTTGAGCTTGGTTTACGAGGCTTTGGCTGCAAAACAGAAAGCCAAACCCGCCAAACTGATGCCGTCTGAAATCACGGAAAAGGCTTTGAGCGGCACGTCGCCTTTGTGCCGTCAGACTTTGGACATCTTCTGCGCCATGCTCGGCACGGTTGCTTCCAACCTCGCCCTGACGCTGGGCGCGCGCGGCGGCGTGTACCTGTGCGGCGGCATTATTCCCCGCGTGTTGGAATACTTCAAAACTTCCCCGTTCCGCAGCCGTTTTGAGAACAAGGGCAGGTTTGAAGCATATCTTGCCGCGATTCCCGTGTATGTCGTCTTGAGCGAGTTTCCCGGAATTTCCGGTGCGGCTGCGGCTCTCGACAACCATTTGAGAAACGTTTAACCACAGCGGCTCCTTGCAGCGGGGCTGCATTATCGAAGGGCATATCATTATGTTAAGCAAAATCAGCGAATCACTGGCAAACCTTTCCGGTGCGGAACGCAAAGTCGCCGAATGTGCATTGGCGGAACCCAAATGGTTCGTCCATGCCGCCGTTGCCGAAATTGCCGAACGTGCGTCCGTCAGCCAGCCGACCGTCATCCGATTCTGCCGCAGCTTGGGTTATAAAGGGCTGCCCGAGTTCAAGCTCGCGTTGTCCGCCAGCATCGGTCATGAGGGTATGCCCTATGTCCACGAAGAACTCAACGCCGACGACGATATGGCAAGCGTGGTCGAGAAAGTGTTGGGCAATGCCGCCGCCTCGCTGTTGGGCGAACGCCGCTTCCTGAAAGAATCGGAGCTGGAAAACGCCATTGCCACGCTGATGCACGCCCGCCGCGTTGAGTTTTACGGTGTGGGCAATTCCGGCATTGTGGCACAGGACGCGCAGCATAAATTTTTCCGTTTCGGCATGTCCACCGTCGCCTATGTCGATACGCACACGCAGCTGATGGCAGCATCCGTTTTGAGCGATCAGGATGTTTTGGTTGCCATTTCCAACACGGGTTCGTCTATCGAACTTTTGGATGCGGTCAGCATCGCCAAAGAAAACGGCGCGTCTGTCATCGCACTGACCCGCAACGATTCGCCTCTGGCGCAACTTGCCGACTGCGTGTTGAGCGTTGCCACACAGGAAAATGCCGAACTCTACACGCCCATGGTTTCCCGCCTCTTGCAGCTTGCCGTCATCGACATTCTCGCCATCGGACTTGCCCTGCGCTTGGGCGATGCTGCCAGCCTGCAATTGCAGAAAAGCAAAAAAAGCATACACAACAAGCACATCGATTACGACAAAGATTGACCTTCAGACGACATCCTACAAATGCCGTCTGAAATGCCGAACAACGGTCGTCGGCGGCTTGCGGCAGTTTCCGGCAGCCTTTTCATCCCACAACAAAAAACCTCATTCAGGAGCATACAGATGAAACACCTTCACGACTTACCCGCATGGTCGAAATTGTGGAACCACTTTGACGACAGCAAAACATTGCATATGCGTGAAATGTTCGAGCAAGACCCGCAGCGTGCGGAACGCTACTGGCTGCAAGTCGGCGGACTGACGCTGGACTACTCCAAAAACCGCATCAACGACGAAACCATGTCGCTTTTGTTCGAGTTGGCGCGTGAAGCAGGCGTGCCGGAGCGGATGCGGCAGATGTTCCACGGCGAAAAAATCAATACCACCGAAAACCGCGCCGTCCTCCACGTCGCCCTTCGCAACCGCACCAATTCGCCGATTGTGGTTGACGGTGAAGATGTGATGCCCAAAGTCAACCGCGTTTTGCAACGTATGGGCGAATTTGCACACGAAGTCCGCAGCGGAAGCTGGCTGGGCTATACCAACCAAGTCATTACCGACGTTGTCAACATCGGCATCGGCGGATCGGATTTGGGCCCGCTGATGATGTGTACCGCGCTCAAACCTTTCGGTCATCCGCGCCTCAATATGCACTTCGTCTCCAACGTGGACGGCTCGCAACTGCGCGACGTATTGTCCAAAGTCCACCCCGAAACCACGCTGTTCATCATCGCCTCCAAAACATTTACCACGCAGGAAACGCTGACCAACGCGCTGACCGCGCGCGAATGGTTTTTGAATCATGCGGGCGACGAAGAAGCCGTTGCCAAACACTTCGCCGCCGTTTCCACCAACCAAAAAGCCGTTGCCGAATTCGGCATCGACACCGCCAATATGTTTGAATTTTGGGATTGGGTCGGCGGTCGTTACAGCCTGTGGTCCGCCATCGGATTGCCGATTATGCTGTATCTCGGCGAAGAAAACTTCATCGAAATGCTCAACGGCGCGCACCTGATGGACCAACACTTCATCAACACACCGCTCGAGCGCAACCTGCCCGTCATCCTCGCCCTCATCGGCATCTGGTATATCAACTACTACGGCGGCGGCAGCCACGTCATCGCGCCTTACGACCAACATTTGCACCGCCTGCCCAAATTTATCCAGCAGCTCGATATGGAAAGTAACGGTAAACAGGTTACGTTGGACGGCAAAGCAGTCGGACACGAAACCTCGCCGATTATCTGGGGCGAAACGGGCATTAACGGCCAGCACGCCTTCTTCCAACTGCTGCACCAAGGCACGCACATTACCCCCATCGACTTGATTGCCTCACTTGAAAAACGCAGCAACCTGCCCGGACACCACGAAATCCTGCTTGCCAACGTCTTTGCACAAGCAGAAGCCTTTATGCGCGGCAAAACCCCCGACGAAGTCCGTGCCGAACTCAAAGCGCAGGGTATGGATGAGGCGCGCATCGAAGAGCTGGTCCCGCACAAAACCTTCTCCGGCAACCGCCCGACCAACCTCATCCTGATGGACAAGGTCAACCCGCGCAATATGGGCAGCCTGATTGCCATGTACGAACACAAAACCTTCGTACAAGGCATCATTTGGGGCATCAACAGCTTCGACCAGTGGGGCGTGGAACTCGGCAAACAACTGGCTAAAACCATTTTGGGCGAACTGACCGGCGAAACCGTGCCGCAAAAGCACGACAGTTCGACCGAACGCCTGATCAACCTCTACCTGCAGACCAACTGCAAATAAAACCTGCGGAAAAATGCCGTCTGAACGTCGACCGTTTCAGACGGCATTTTTATCGAACAGGAAAACCGTCGGTAAACTTGCAGAGCGTGTGCAATCCCGATATGATGGTTCGCATAAATTTAAACATGTATGTTCCGCAGCCATGTACTTCAAGTGCCGTAGCGTGTGTGGAAATACGCAACAGACAGTCCGTGTTTGGACGGCAAAGGAAATCCGATGAAAAAAAACTTACCCGCACTGGCATTGGCAAGTATGCTGATTTTGTCGGGCTGCGACCGTTTGGGAATAGGCAACCCGTTTTCCGGAAAGGAAATTTCCTGCGGCAGTGAGGAAGCGAAAGAGATTCTGGTCAAACTCGTCCGCGAAAATGTCGAAGGGGAAACCGTCAAAACCTTTGACGACGACGCATTCAAAGACCAGGCATTTGCCGACATTGGCATATCGCGTATCCGCAGCATGATCGAACGTTTGGGCATAACCATCGATGAAATCCGTACTGCCGAAAAAACCGACACGTCCAGCAAACTCAAATGTGAAGCCACGTTGAAACTGGACGTGCCCGACGATATTGTCGATTATGCCGTCGCCGCCAATCAATCCATAGGCAACAGCTATAAGAAAACGCCCGACTTTTTTGAACGCTACTACCGCAAAGAAGGCGCGTATTACATCAAAACTATTTCTTACAGCGTCCAGCCGACAGACGACAAAAGCAAAATCTTTGCCGAACTGAATCAGGCACACGATATCATCCATCCGCTCAGCGAGCTGGTGTCTATGGCACTGATTAAAGAGCCGCTGGACAAAGCGAAACAAAGGAACGAAGAACTTGAAGCGGCAGAAGCCGCCGCGCAGGAAGCGAGGGAGGAAGAAGAAGCGGCGGCGCAGGAGGCATTGAGCCAAGAACAGGAGGCAGCCCGCGTATCAGAATGGGAGGAACGCTACAAATTGTCGCGCAGTGAGTTTGAACAATTTTGGAAAGGTCTGCCGCAAACCGTCCAAAACAAGCTGCAAGCCCCACAGAAAACATGGAAAAGCGGGATGGATAAAATCTGTGCCAGCAAGGCAAAAGCCGAAAGTGAAACGCCAAACGGCATAAAAATCAGCGAATTGGCATGCAAAACGGCGGAAACCGAAGCACGCTTGGAAGAGCTGCACAACCGCAAGAAAGCAGTGATTGACGAAATTATCAGGGAAGCAGACAAAAAAGAAAGGACTGCCAAGGCGGCATTGGATGGTGCGGTTCAGGCATTGCCCGCCGATATTGCCGAAACCGTTATGCCCGAATACCGAAACTGGCAGAATGGTTTGAATGCCAAATGCGCCGACGGCGACGAATACGGTTTGGTGCAATCTGACTGCCGTACTAAAGAAATCAATGCAAAAACCAAGGAAATCCAAGGGTATCTGATTAACTGACCTTCGATTTGAAGATGCCGTCTGAAATGCTGTTGCGTTTCAGACGGCATTTTTGCTGCTGACCTTTTGGATGACGGTTTTGTTTATTCTGTAAAAAACGTATGTGCTCCAAGGTAGTTTTTGGCGTAAAACGGTGTGGAGAGTTTTTCGGTTTTGATGGTTTTACCGCTGCTGGGGGCATGGATGAATTCACCGTTGCCGATATAGAGCCCGACATGGGAGTAGCGGTGCGCGCCGCCCGTATTAAAGAATACCAGGTCGCCCGCTTTGAGGCGGCTGTCGGGAATTTTGCGGCTGGCTGCCGCCATGTCGCGGGCGGTGCGGGGAAGGTTGACGTTAAGGGCGTTTTTGTAAACGAATTGAATCATGCCGCTGCAGTCGAAGCCGGTTGCGGTGCTGCTGCCGCCCCATTTGTAGGGCGTGCCGATGAGTCCGAGGCTGTGGAGCATGAGTTCCTGCGAGCCTTGTGTGCGGTCGATGTGGCTGATGCGGACGGCTTGGATTTGCCGGACTGTCTGTTTGGGTTTCGGTTGGCGGTGTTTGCCGGAGGTCGTGCCGCATGAGGCGAGGAGCAGTGCGCTGAGACAGAGGAAAAGGGTTTTGTTGAGGGGAAACATGGTTTTTCCTTTGCGGGTTCGGATATGCCGTCTGAAGGTGTTTCAGACGGTATAGTGGATTAAATTTAAATCAGGACAAGGCGACGAAGCCGCAGACAGTACAAATAGTACGGCAAGGCGAGGCAACGTCGTACTGGTTTAAATTTAATCCACTATATTTCTATAATAAACCTTCTATGGGCAGCAGGGATAGGATTTTTGCGGCGATGCGTTTCCAAAGTTTGGCTTCGGGTTCGTTCGGGTAGGTTTTTCGGGTGGCGGGATCGTGCCATTGCAGGCGGTTGTGTTTGTCGAGGGTAACGCGGTAGGCGTATTCGGGCGTGGTATCGGCAAGGGTGCGCTCCATCTGTTCTGCGATTTTGGGGCTTTCGATGACGACGCCCATTTCAGTATTGAGCCGTGCGGAACGAGGGTCGAGGTTGAATGAGCCGATGAAGATGCGTTTGCCGTCCACGATGAAGGTTTTGGCATGCAGGCTGGTTACGGAGCTGCCGGTCAGGCCTTTGTCTTTTGTAGCGGGGACGGCATGGTTGGGTTGCAGCTCGTAGAGTTTGATGCCGGCTTTGAGCAGCGGTTTTCGGTATTTGACGTAGCCGGAATGGACGGCGGCAACATCGGTCGCCTGTAGCGAGTTGGTCAGGACGGTAACGTCTATGCCGTCCTGCACCAGTTTTGCCAGTGCGTCTGTGCCGGATTTTGTAGGGACGAAATAGGGTGAAACCAGATAGATGCTTTTTTCGGGCTGTTTGAGGGCGTTTTGCAGGCGGTCGGCAATCGGCGGTTTGCGGCTGTCGCGGTCCAGCCCTTTGTCGGGATCGTCGCTGATTAGGCGGGTTTGGACGCTTTGCCAGTCGATGCGTCCTGTCTGTATTTTTTGGTAGAGGGGCGACTGTTCGACGGTTTCGCGGTAGCGCAGGAGCGCGTGTCTAGATGTTTCGTCGTTGTATCCGAGTGCTTGAAGACCCTTGCCGATGTTGCCGCTGCGGATGATATGAGTGGCATTGTAGGCGGAATGGCTTGCCCAGTAGCGGTCAAAGTCGTGCGATACTTCGCTAACGACGCTGCCGGTAGCGAGGATGTCCAGGTCGGCAAAAACGGTATCGTTCCTGACTTTGAAATATTCGTCGCCGATATTGCGTCCGCCGAGTATGGTGGCGCGGTTGTCGGCGGTAAAGGATTTGTTGTGCATGCGGCGGTTGAGGCGGGCAAAGTCGGTCAGGTAGCCGAGTGCGCGCCATTTTCGTAAGACGAAGGGGTTGAACAGGCGTACTTCGATATTGGGATGGCTGTCGAGGGCAAGCAAGAGGTCGTCCAATCCGCGCGTGTTGTTGTCGTCCAGCAGCAGCCGTACGCGTACGCCGCGTTCTGCGGCAAGGTATATGAGGTTGAATAGAAGTCTGCCGGAAATGTCGTTGCGCCAGATATAGTATTGCAAATCGAGGCTGTGTTCGGCGGATTCGATGAGGGCTGCGCGCGCGGCAAAGGCTTCGTGGGGATCGTTCAGCAAATAGATATCGGATAGCCCGTTGTTGCGAGGGGTGTGCCGGATTTGCAGGATGTTGTCCAGGCGGACAGGTTTGGAAGTGTTGAAATGATGGCTTTCCGTCCGTTCTTCCAGTGGGGGCAGCCATGAAGAACATGAACAGAGAAGGAGGCATAAAAGGGAAATGAGGCTGTGTGTTTTCATCGGGGATAGGGTTTCAGACGGCATTGCCTGTATTTTGTGGTTTGTACGCATTGAAATGAAGCATCATAATCTAAAGGCCGGAACGGGTAAAAGTTTTGTCGGGATGCAGGATTAAGGCCGCGTGCCTCTTGTCAGGTTGGCACCGTCTGATATATGCAGCCGTTTGAAAACCAGCGATGATGCAAGGGTAATGCCGCCGATGCTGAGCAGCGTCATGCGGAAGGCCGGATGCAGGTTGGCGGCGGCAGGCATCAGGAATGTCCAGTTTTTAAGTATCAGCGCACCGGAAACAACCCCCATACTGATGGCAAGTTGCTGGTTAACCGCCATCAGGCTGTTGCCGCTGCCTGTTTGTTGCGGACGTAAATCTGCAAGTGTCAGTGTATTCATGGCCGAAAACTGTAAAGAATTGCATGTGCCGATTGCCAGCGAGAGCAAAACCCATATCCATAACGGAGAGTGTCCGTCAGGCAGTGCCAGCAGCATGATGAAGGCGGCAAGCAGTTTGGTATTCCAAAGCAGCACCTTGCGGTAGCCGAAACGTTTCATCAAGGTGGAGATTAACGGCTTGACCAATAGCGAAGACAGGGCGACGGGTGCAACCAGCCAGCCTGACAGGCTTGCACTGAAACCGAAAGCGATTTGAAACATCAACGGCATCAGGAAGGGAATCGAGCTGATGCCGATACGGCTGAACAGGTTGCCTGCCAATCCCAGACGGAAAGTGCGTATCAGGAATAAATCGGCAGAATAAATCGGATGGGGTGCCGTTTTCATGTGTCTGAAATAACGGTGTGCAAACAGCAGTCCGCCGCACAGCGGCAACAGTGCAAAATACGGAGGCAGCGCGTGCGACAGGCTTTCTGCAGCAAGCAGCAGCAGGCAGGCGGCAGCGGAAAAGATCAGATAGCCTTTGAAATCCAGAGCGGTATCGTTGCCTTTGACATCGGGCATGATGTTGCGTCCCAATATGAAACCCAGCAGACCGATGGGCAGGTTGAGCAGGAAAATCCAGTGCCACGAAGCGTATTCGACCAAATAACCGCCCGCCAAAGGCCCCAACACAGGGCCGATTAGTGCAGGCATGACCGCATAATTGATGGCGTTGAGCAGCTTGGACTTGTCGTACACACGCAAGATGGTCAGACGCGGTATCGGAACCAGCATCGAACCGCCGATGCCCTGAACGACACGGGAAAGCGTCAATTCAAACAGCGAACCCGATGCGGCGCACAATGCCGATCCGAGCATAAAAACGGCAATCGAACCGAAAAAGACTTTTTTCGTTCCGAACCTGTCCGCCAAATAACCGCTCAAAGGAATCAGCAGGGCAACCGTCAGCGTATAGGCAACGACTGCCAGTTGCATATCCAGAGGCGATTCGTTCAGGTCGGCGGCAATTTTGGGCAGTGCGGTATTTAAAATGGTCGCATCCAACATCTGCATAAAAATGGCAATTGCCAGCAGAAGCGGCAGCCAAGGGGATGGTGCACTGGCGGATAGGGTGTTTTTTTCCATAGGGCGATTGTACCCCATCCTTGTGCCGTTATCGTTTTCAGATGCCGTCTGAATGCCGTCAGAGTCGGCGTCCTGAATGTTCACAAGCAAACGAATCGGCATTTCATTGTAATGATAATTATTATCGAAAATTATCAGAGTAAGATACAGTAAGCGTTATGGGGTAGTTTGTAAAAAAAACCGGATTATTTTTTAAAATTAGACTTGACCCACAACAGTCAATTACTTAAAGTAAACGCTTACCTTTCTACAGAGAAAAACGGGTTTCCCGTTATCAAAAAACATGAGCGCAACCACTCCCCCCAAAATCATCCGATACGACAGCAATCCGACCGATGTCTATTTTTTCGGCACTTGCGTCCTTGATCTTTTTATGCCCGAAGCAGGCATGGATGCCATTGCCCTAATCGAGCAGCAGGGCATACGCGTCCATTTCCCGATGGCGCAAAGCTGCTGCGGCCAGCCTGCTTATTCATCCGGCCATCCGACCGAAGCCTTCGATGTCGCCAAAGCGCAACTCGGTCTTTTCCCCGAAAACTGGCCGATTGTCGTACCGTCCGGCTCATGCGGCGGCATGATGAAGCACCATTGGCCGACGCTGTTTAAAGGCAGCGAGTATGAGGAAAGGGCTGTGGATTGCGCCAAGCGCATCATCGAGTTTACCCATTTCCTGCTTGCTATCGGTTTCAAACCCGAAGACAAGGGCGAACCGGTCAAAGTCGCCGTTCACACTTCCTGCGCCGCCCGCCGCGAAATGAATGTCCATCTTTCAGGCTGGCAGTTGATTGACGGTATGGAAAATGTTGAACGTATCGTTCACGACCACGAAAGCGAATGCTGCGGCTTTGGCGGTACATTCTCTGTCAAACAGGCCGATATTTCCGGCGCGATGGTAATCGACAAAGTTGCCGCGCTGAAAGAAACCGGTGCGACCGAAATCATCAGCGCGGACTGCGGCTGCATGATGAACATCGGCGGCAAAATCGCTAAGGACGAGCCGAATATGCCGCGTCCGAAACACATCGCATCCTTCTTGTTGGAACGTACCGGAGGCAAAGCATGAGCGCGCGCGAAAATATTTTGGCAAAACTAAAAAAAGCCGACGCATTGCCGATGGAAGAGCCTGCGGTTTTTGATTATTACCGTGAAATGGGTGTTTCTTGGAGCAGCGAAGTTGAGCGTCTGAAACATTGGGCTGCCGCTATGCGTGCGGTCAAAACCGAAATTTATTGGGTGACCAAAACCGGCTGGCCGCAAGTATTCCGTCAAGCAGCTGAAGGCAAAGGTTTGAAAAATATCCTGCTGCCGTTGGCGACCGAACACGGACAAATCGCCCGTGCCGCATTGGCGGGCAGCAATATCGAACCGATTGCTTTCGAGCGCGAAATCGATACTTGGAAAACCGAGTTTTTCACAAACATTGATGCAGGCTTTAGCGGCTCGCAATGCGGCATCGCCCGTACCGGTACGCTGATGCTGTTTTCCAGCCCCGAAGAACCGCGTACTTTAAGCCTCGTTCCGCCCGTGCATTTCTGCCTGTTTGATACGGCAAAAATGTATAACGAATTTCACAACGCCGTTGAAGGTGAAAAACTGGTGGAAAACGGTATGCCGACCAATGTTTTCCTGATTTCCGGTCCGTCCAAAACCGCAGATATCCAACTGACGCTTGCTTACGGCGCGCACGGTCCGCGTGATTTGGTCATCCTCGCCATCCTGCCTGACCACATTTCCCCTGCCGATTTGGAGGAAAACGCATGACTACGCAAACCATCAAGTTCCACATGAAGCCGGAAACTTTCAAACAAAACGCCGCAATTTCCCTTCAAGACAAGCCTTTGCGCAAAAGCCTGCGTACCGCGATGGATATGCTGATGACCAAACGCAAAGCCGTTTTGACCGACGAAGAAGAGCTGCAAAGCTTGCGCGATTTGTGCGAACACGTCCGTCAGCGTTCATTGTCCAAATTGCCTGCCCTGCTGGAGCAGCTGGAAGAAAATCTGACTAAGTTGGGCGTAAAAGTACACTGGGCGGAAACACCGGCCGAAGCCTGCGAAATCATCCACGACATCATTACTGCCAAAAACGGCAAGCTGATGGTCAAAGGCAAATCGATGGTCAGCGAGGAAATCGAGCTAAACCATTATCTTGAAGCAAAAGGCATTAAAGCGGTAGAAAGCGACTTGGGCGAATTTATCGTCCAAATGGCAGGCGAAAAACCGACCCATATCGTGATGCCTGCTATCCACAAAACCAAAGAACAGGTTAGCGAACTTTTCCACCAAAACCTCGGTACGCCGCTGACAGACGATGTAGACCAACTGACCGGCTTTGCCCGCAAAGCCCTGCGCGATATTTACAGCACTGCCGATGTCGGCTTGAGCGGCGTAAACTTTGCCGTTGCCGAAACGGGCACGCTGTGTTTGGTCGAAAACGAAGGCAACGGTCGCTTGAGTACCACCGTTCCGCCCGTGCATATCGCCATTACCGGCATTGAAAAAGTAGTTGCCAAGCTGTCGGATATTCCACCCTTGTACAGTCTGCTGCCGCGTTCTGCCATCGGTCAGAACATCACAACCTATTTCAATATGATTACCGGCCCGCGCCGCAGTGAGGAATTAGACGGCCCGCAGGAAATGCACTTGGTTCTGCTCGACAACGGCCGCAGCCAGGCTTATGCCGAAGACCAAATGCGCCGCACCCTGCAATGTATCCGTTGCGGCGCGTGTATGAACCATTGCCCGGTTTATACACGCATCGGCGGCGCGGCATACGGCACAACCTATCCCGGTCCGATTGGCGAGATTATTTCCCCGCACCTGTTGGGTCTTGATGCCACCCGCGACCTGCCGACCGCCTGCACGATGTGCGGCGCGTGCGTGGAAGTTTGTCCGGTACGCATCCCGATTACCGAACAAATGCAGCGTTTGCGCGTTGAAGCGCAACGTTCGCCGACCGAAACTGTGCCGCACCCCATCCGGGGGCAAGGCGCATCGCATACCTTCGGTGAACAAATGGCGTGGCGCACATTCAACGGTATTTTCAGCGGCAGCAAAACCTACCGCGCCTTCGGTTGGGCGGCCACCAAGTTCCGCAACCTGACCCCGCGCAAACAGTTGGGTTGGACGCAAAACCGCGTACCGATGAAACCGGCGAAGAAAACCCTGCACGAACTGATGGCGGAAAAAATGCGCCAAAAAGAAAAAGCATAAGCGATTGTGTATGAAATGCCGTCTGAAACGGTTTCAGACGGCATTTGCTTGGTTATTCAGCTTTGAATTTTGGGTCGGCTTCCGACAGCCGTAGGGCGGCATTGCCATGCCGCCGTTCAAACCCTTGCATTTACACCTCCAACAGTTTCAGTGCGGCGGCTTTGATGGCTTCAAAAGACAAATCTACCGCCTTTTCCTTCAACAGGCTGCGGATGCACCGCCAAGCCGTATCGCTGCGGATGGAAGCGAGAAACTCATGCCCCGCCCACGTCAGGCGGATTCTGTAACAGGCAAACCCATTGCCCTGCTGATCGCGGTTGCATTTGTCCGCAATCAGTCCGTCCTGTATCAAGAGGCACAGATGATATGCGGCTTCTTCCTTTGTCCAACCTTCGATACAGGTGGAAACGATCCAGCGGTCGGGGTTGGGTTCATTTTCCAATTCGGTCAGGATATGGCGTATCAAATCCCAGTCGCGTTTTACTTTTTATCCTTGAAGATGTTTTAAAGGCCGTCTGAAACGGTTTCAGACGGCCTTTTAGTTATGCGGATTTTAATCCCAGGTCTGCTTCCGGAGCGGTTTTCAAATCGGACTTGTACGGTTTGACTCACTCGGACTTTTCAGCCGCCTCAAGTATCCATTTGCACATACGGACGAGGACAAATCCTCAATCGAAAATACGCTGCCCACAACTCGCTCTGCATCTGCTCGGCTGCCTTCCTGTCAATTCCAGCCGAGCGTGGATACAGATAATCCAACAATTCGGACGGGGCGGTTTTCCTACTTAAAAATACTTTTATTTCTCGGCTGACATACAGTTCAGACGGTATGACCTACTCCGATATTTTTATCAATAAGCGGACTTTATCCCACTGTTCTTGCGGCAATGATAACACATACCGCAACAATGTCTTTGCAGTATTATCCCACCGCCCGGTTGATTTCATACCGGCATATATAGGCGCAATTCATACGGGCGGGCGCATACATGGGGGGAACTGCAACAGGGCGCGTGTTTGCGGATAGCTTGTGTAAGCACAAAAGTGTGTAACAGCCTGATAATTGGCTGGAAGCTTGCAGCTTTTTGTATTGCCGATTTGTCGGCAGTAATGTTGGCTTTGGCATTTTCTTCTGTTTTAAGGTAACTTGTGGCAAGCTTCCCCTATAAATGATGAAAATTCAGGTATAGCCCGTCGTATCCGAGGCAACAAAAAAGCCTTGAAATGTTGAATTTCAAGGCTTTATGCGTATTTCAGGATACTGCTGAAAACAGGGTATGGTGGAGGCGGGGGGAATCGTACTTTAAACTTAACTCATTGATTTAAATATAATCATGTTTTTGTTTCTGGTAAAAGTTACCCCAAAAGTTACCCCATAACTTAAAGGTAGGGGTATTTTTTTGCACTATTTACCCTTTGTCAGATTGTCAGTTTAAGCCGTTTGTTTGGCGTGGGCAAAGACATTTTTTTTGGTATTTCTGCCAAGCTGTGAAATATGGTTTGATTGCAACACCAGCAATTACGCGCCATCTTGTGGGCTGGTGTTTGCCTTAAGGGGTATTTCAGTGTTTCCAGTTGTTAAGCAAAATTTAATAACTGCCATATTGCCGCCATGTGGTATCTGAAAAACGGCAAAAAAAACGGCAAGCGGCTTTTTGTGCCGGTCAGTTTCTGCACGGCATGGAAAAGCCGCCTTATTTCGGCGGCTCTGCATGGTTTAAGATTAACCCTATACAATCGGCTATGCGATGGCTTCAATACCCTTGTTTTTGACGATGGTAAGC
The DNA here is from genome assembly GCF_963392925.1 of Neisseria polysaccharea. Taxonomy (NCBI): domain Bacteria; kingdom Pseudomonadati; phylum Pseudomonadota; class Betaproteobacteria; order Neisseriales; family Neisseriaceae; genus Neisseria; species Neisseria polysaccharea. The sequence goes on along the minus strand of NZ_CAUJNZ010000018.1, from coordinate 8,592 downwards.
AGTTTCAACGCCGCGCCGCTTGGCTTTTTAACACCCCGCTCCCATGCTGAAACATGGTTTTTCCCCACGTTGAGGTAGATAGCAAAGGCGGCTTGTGATAGTGCCTCTTTCTCTCTGATTGCCTTAATATCTTCGCCGTTTAACGGCTTGATTTCTGTCAGACATGATTTATCAAAATCGCGCATGGTCTTTTTATCGATTGCGCCGATGTCGTGCAATGCGCTTGCTATGCTGTGGATGCTCTCACTTACGGGGCTTTTGTATTTCATGATTCTATCTCCGTTAATTGCTTTTTCTGTTTCAGGCTCTCTATCTGCCCGTCGTTCAATGACTGGCTTTCCGCTGCCAATGCTTTAAAGAAAATCGTTTCTTGCACGCTGATGTTTTCTTGCTCTGACTTTGCGAAGCCATGCGCAAAAAAAGCCTTATCCCCGCGTTTGAATAGAATAATGCTCCTATATCCGCCGCGTCTGCCTTGCCCTTGCCGCGCTATGCGCTGCTTAATCACGCCGCCGCCAAGGTCTGCGTCTATCAGCCCGTTATCAGCCCGCTCTACCGCTTCCAGCAGCTCGGAATCACTGATTTTATGTTTCTTGGCAAATTTTTCAAAAGCTCGGTATTTGTAAATCTTCATTTTCTACTGCTTTCGTATCACGCTAAGGATTATATACAGTAGAACAAAACACGGCAAGCCGCCTTTTTTATACACCGCAATTTCTGCGTTTGTGCCGTCTGAAACACCAGCGGCTAACTTGATTATTTTTTAATCAATCGCTTCCAATGGCTCAAATTTGCGTTTTTAGAGCGTTTTGCCGCCTGCCTATGCCGTGGATATATCCAAGCGGTTTAACCGCCATTACTGCTCAAATTTGGTGCGTTTCCGTGCGTTTTGGCTTTGTGTGGGTGTGAAAAATCCCCGTGCCTGTCGGTCATGCGGGGATGTTTTCGGCGGCTTTCCGCTATGCTCTGATATTCAGTTCGGCGGTCTTCCCCGTCTTGGCAAGCATGGTTAACAGTGCGTCTATCGTGAACTTGCTGATTTTTCCGTTTACCAAGTCGGAAACACGGGGGCGGCTGGTGTTGAAGATTTCCGCCGCCTGCTCCTGTTTCAAGTTCCGCTCTTTTATCCATTCGCTGACGCTTTCGGCGAGCTGTAACTTGGTTCTGATAATCATATCGCTATGTGCCTTAAGTTTGGCGGCTTCATCGGCGGAAAATCCTAAATCAGCAAAAACATTGCCACCAACAGGCGTAATATGCGTGGTTTTTGATGTCATTTTGCTATCTCCTGTATCAATGCCCTATATTGGCTCAAGGGGGAATGCTTAAGGTCTTCCAGTGATGTATCACGCCATTCTATGGGCTTTTCTTTGTTCATGTATCAAAATTTATACAAATAAGCAGCAAGGGGCAAGAATAAAAACCGTATATATACAAAAAAACGCAAAAATCGTTTGTTACCTTTGTTACCAATGGCTGAAAGCCTTGCCAGTCATGGCTTTCACGGTAACAAAATACATATCTTAACCTTGTTACCGTTTGTTACCGCCTCTGTTTTTTGGATGTAACCATATGAATATAAAGGGGTAACAAATGGTAACAAATCGGTAACAAGTAAATTTATGTTCATTTGTTACCGTTTTTTCTTTATTTTTATATTGATATTCATATAGTTATAAATGTTAAGTTTTGTGGTAACAAAGGTAACAAATGATTTTGCCTCGCGCATAGATAGTGTATTGCCCCGTCAATAAACTTTACATTTTTTAAAGGTGTAAGAAGTCCCGCCCTGCGGTGCAGTGCGCTTTATGGTTCGCTTTATCTCGCCGCCTGTCAGCGGTAACGGCTTCTGTCGAAGTTTTCCCCGTTTTTCAGCAGATGAAACGCAATGACGGCAAGTTTACGCATGATGGCTACGATGATTACTTTGGGCGGCTTGCCTTTTGCTTTAAGCCTTGCGGTAAAGTCGGGAAATACGCCCATCCTGTAAGCGACAAGTGCAGGCATATACAATGCCGCCCTTGTTTCTGATTTGCCAATCTTTGAGATGCGCGTCCTGCCTTTGACGCTCGTCCCTGATTGATGTTCTTTGGGGTCAAGTCCTAGATAGGCTACAAGCTGCTTTGCATGGGTGAATCGTTCTGTGATTATAGAACAGAGGACGGCGGCGGAATTTTCGCCTATTCCGTCTATGCTTTTCAATGTCTTTATGCGTTTGTCCTGTTCGGGATTGTTTCGGTAATAGGCTTGCAATTCCTGTTCAAGGCTGTCTATCAGTTGTGTGAAGTGGTTTATTGTTTCTTGGATATGGGGCTTGATGAAGTCGGGTGCTGTTTTGTATTTGGTCTGTTCGGAAGCCCTTTGCTGTTTGGTTCGGGCAATGTATCGGACAAGCTCCTGAAGTTGTCTGTGTTCCGGTGTGAACGGCTGCCATTGTTCGGGCTTCATGGCTTGACAGTATCGGGCTATCAGCTTTGCGTCCTGCCTGTCGGTCTTACTGCGGTTCATTACCGCCGTGCCAAATCCTTTAATGGTTCGCGGGTTTACTACGCTCATTTTATAACGACGGGCAAGGGCTATTGCCGATTCTTCGTAATATGTTCCGGTTGCTTCGCAACAGCAGTGCAGATTACTGTCTGCTCCATGTTCTTGCAGCCATGTTTGCAGCTTGGCTATGCCTCCGCTGTCGTTCGTAAACTTGCGTTCATAAAAAATGCCGTCTGAAATCAGACAGCAATCTAATGTTTGCTTTGATACGTCTATGCCTAGGTGCATTGCGTTTTGCCTTATGAATGCGGGTTCTTTGTCCCTTAATAGTGTTCAAACTTCTAATGCGGTAAAACCCCCGTCCCTTTCTATTTCTCATACTCATGGCATAAGGGTTAATCGGGTTCGGGGGTTTTGCTTGGGGTTTCGTCAAACGCCAAGCAGTCAGTGAACGGTTGCTGTTTTGAACACTGGCTGCTTGAAGCTCGTAAAGTTGCGCCGCATTCGCGGCGCGGCGGCGCTGTGGGGACACCCCCCTCGCGCTTATCGCCAATTCCCCCCCGCGCTTCCCGGCTGTTTGCGGCTTCGCTCGCAAAGTGCGCTGCTTCGCCTGCCTGTGGCTAAAGTTGTTTAATCGGAAAGGCTTTGCGGGGGCTAGCCCCCACACCCCCAGTCTCACTTGCGACGCCGCGCGGGCAGGGGGACGGCGCAAAAGACGCGCGCCTTACCACCTGCCCACGGGCAGAGTGTGTTCTTTTGGCGGTGCGGCAAGGGGTATCCAAAAAGATTTATAAAGACGATGAATCCGTCTTTACAAATCTTTCTGGACGTCCTCCCCCTGCCTTGGTAAAGGTTACTGGGGCGAAACGGTTTTTTTAAGAGGTTGGTTAAGAATACTTGTTTATAAAATAAATTGCAATAAAATCAACAAGTAGGAATAACAAAACGGGCAATATAAAATACTTCTTCACGCCTGCCCATCCGCCTTTTTTGTAGTAGCAACGCGTTGCCCATATGCCGAGTAAAAAACCTGCGCCCATTATGTCCCACCTCCTACCACGCCGCCGCCTATTCCTTCAAAATCCCTGCCGCGCTCTTCCCAGTTGTCGTACATTAGATTCTGCTGCGGCTTGCCGCCCAGTACGGCAACTTTGCTTCCCTGCGGTGCTTCTGCCTTTGGTGTCGTGGTTTCTGTCGTTAATCGGTTACTTTCTTTGTACGGATTGTATATGCCGTTTTCAACGTAATCAAGACATTGGGACTTTTTCATGTCTTTTATCGGCGTTGCCTGCTCCGTGTAGCAGGTGCAGCGGTTTTCTGATTTGACACAGGCAACGGGATACGGCATGGTTTTTACGGCTTTGTTCATGCCGTCGTAAATAGGGGCGGTTTCCGCCCTGCCTTCGATACGGGGGCGGTAGTCGTCCTCTGTTAAATAGGCGGCTTTGCGTTCTGCCTCCTGCTCCGCCTGTGTCTTGACCTCCTGCGGCTCTGCGCTGCTTTTCGGCTCTTGGACTGCCGCCCAGCTTCCTCCGCCATAGGGCGGCGGCAGCGTTTCGGCAGTCTGCGCCACCGGCGCGGCTTTGATTGCCTTGTTTGTGGTCTGCCAACTGCTGTACAGGTAGTAGCCTGCGCCGATTATCACGGCGAGGACGACGGGGGCTACATATACGACGCGCGATAACTTTGTTTTAATTTTGGTATGTTCTTCGGCGGATTTGTACACGCCGAATGCGCGTTTGTCCAAAGTGTACACGCTCTTCACGCCATCGGCTATGCTCTGGCGGCTTTGAGGGTCTCCGCATCCGTTCCATTCAACCATTCGGCGAACGCCCAAATTAGTTTTACTGATATGGCAATGATACCCTATCAGGTTTCTTACATTCGCGTCTATCAGACGCGGATGCTGCGTCAATAGGAAGATGTCAATGCCTTTATGCCTATGGGTCTCAAGCTCTGCGACATAATCGGGTACTTTTGAACCGCTTGGGCGGGGGCGGAATACGCGTTGACATTCGTCAATGACAAGTATTGCGCCTGTCGGCGCCCATTTGTGCCACGTCTGCATACTCTCCCCTTCGGGTATCGGGAAATGCGGTATTACGTCTTCTTTGAATTCGGGAATGCCATCAAGGTATAAGGGGCGGTTCTTGAGGTCTTCGCGCGTCATTAGGTCTGAAATCATCTTCAGGGTCTTCCCCGAACCGGGTACGCCCGTTATGAGATATAGCATAATTATCCTTTCGTCATTGATGCTGACAGTTTGGAAACTGCTTTAAGTGAAGCGATAAACGCAAATGTACCGAAAATCCAATTAAGGCATACGCCTATACCTGCGATATAGGCTAGTTGCAATGCAACTTCGGGAATGCCTCCTATTTGCTGCTGTACGCTAGAAAGTAAATAGCCTTGAAGTTCGTTCAGCCCGACATAGGACACGAACGACACGCCGAGGGCGGCGACGACTTTACCGGCGAATGTCGTTAAAACGGCGGTTAAGAGTTTTCCCCACATGTCAAAGCTCCTTAACGGCGGCATATGCCATCATTGAACAAGTTATCATCGTGGCGAGAATGATAATCGGGCGAAGCAGTCTTAAAATACGGCATGCTTCGTCATAGTTCACGTCTATTGTGCCAAGCAAGCCCATTTGAACATTTACGCCCGACGGACAAACGCCGTCTGTTGCAAATGCGTCAACTGGTTTTAATTTCCCTAGGTCTATGTCTCTTTCAGGGATTATGAGGTCTTCGTAATCGTAGTTTTCAGGGGTATTGCCGCCTGATTCCGTTTCGGGGCGGTTCTGCTGTCCGCTTGGCGCGGTCTGCTCCCCGTTCTGCCCGCTTGGCGCGGGTGTTACGTTGTTATGCCCAACGGTTGGGGCAGGTGCGACGGGCTGCCGCGCGGGGGCTTGGCTGCTGTTGGGTTTCAAATCGGGGCGGGGGATGGCGGTTGCGGTTACGTTGCCTTTGTCGTCCAACTTAAACAGGGTCTGTTGCGGTACGTTTGAGCCTTCGGGCGTGAACGGTGCGGATAAGGCTGTTGCAGGGGTAAAACTGTTTGCGGTTGTGGCTTGGTCTATCACGCCCCCCAATTTTGCAAGCTGTTTCATAAGCTCTGCATGGTTGGTGTTTTGGTCTTCAAGCATTCTGTTCAGAATGCCAGCTACTTCCTGCTGATTCAGCATGAAGTCTTTGGGATTCGGGTCAGTTAATATTTTTATATTGCTGGAATTTGGCTGATAAGCTTTTACAAATAAGGAAATATCATAATAACCTTTATAAATACCGTTCGATAGATATTTTGGAGTGTTTTTGTGCTTAAATTTGTAAGTTGTTTTAAAACCATTAACATTAATATTTATGGAATCGCCCCATTCTTCTTGAGAATACGAATATCCATAAATAAGATTGCCTCCGTTATTTTCTAAATACGCAATTGTCCATTCAGGATTAGATTCAAGTACCTCACCGCCATTCCCGTTTGCTGCGTATCTGTAACCGATTTCTTCAATACGAATTAGAAAGGGTTTTAAGACTTTGCCGTTTTCATATTTGGGCTTGAGTTGCTCTTTTGCGAGTTCTTCGGCTCTCTCTGCTTCTGCGGCTGCTGTTGCTGCCTTGGCTGCCGCTGCATTGGCTACGGCTGCGCGGAAATCGCCTGCGCGTTCGGCTTGGGCTTGGGCGGCTTTTGCCTTCGCTGCGGCTTTCTTGGCGGCAACCGAGTTTGCTTCCCTATCGGTTTTTTCGGCGTTTACTTCGTGCTTGCCGTCTAAGTAGCCTTGCCCGAACCTACCTATTAAATCCGCCGTTGATTGCCCTGGACTTGAAAAAAAACCGTCTACAAATTTAAATACAGAACTAAAGCCCTGCCATGCAGCATCTTTATAATCGCCTTTGGCGATTGCACTACCTAAATTTTCAACATGTGGTGCTGCCGAGTTCATACCATTAGAAAACCCAAAACCCACCGCAATCCCATTAGATGCCGTCTGAAGCTTGCTTACACTGACATCCTGCCGATAAACTGTGGAAATCTGCGCCTTCTCTCCGTGAACGCCTGTTGCCGTTACGGTCTTTTTCTGGCTGCCCGTAATCGTGCCGCCGTCCCTCTTGACTTCGGCTCTGCCTGTATTCTGCGCATTCACGCGCCAAACACCCGTATCAGGGTTGTAACCCATGTTCCTCAATGCTTGTTCGCTTGGAAATGATGCGTTTTGATATTGTGCAGGGGGCGGCATCGCCACGTCTGCAAATGCAAATTGAACGGTTACTGTTTGTATGCTAAAAGCAGCAACGACAATGCTACAAACATGCTTGGAATTGCTGCTGTTAAAAATTCGGTTTCGGGATTCATTCATCACACACCTAGATAGTTTTTAGTGCTTTGAGAAGCACGATAATTACAAAGATTATTGCCGATGCGCCTGCAAGGGTATGGCCTGTATATTCGCCGAATGCCGCATATTGCCCGTACGCGCAATACGGGAAACTCATCTTTACCGTCTGCTGCTGATACATCCAGCTTTTGCCGTTATAAAACGGCATATTCAGATTGCCGTCTTTATCAAAAGACGGTATGACCTGGCTCATCGCAACGTTCGTTGCTTCTTTTTCTGTTCTATAACAGATTCTGCCGACTTGATAGCCCATTTCTGCACCTTAAAAAAAGGGCTTGCGCCCTTTCGATTAGCCTACGGAGTTTGCACCACGTTTGCCGATGCGAATTGTGGCAAATGCAATACCGATACCGACGGCGATTACACCGATTGCGCCTACGGCTGTTTTCAAGCCGCCCATTTCTGTTGTAATGGCATCGAGAATGGTATTGTCGGACGCCATTGCAGATGCTGACGCTACAGCCATGGTTGCCGCTACTGCGGCATTCTTCAGTTTTTTCATGATGTTCATGATTTTTTCCTTTCGGATAGGTTAATAAAAGGCGGCTTGGTTGGGGTCTGTACAGCGGCAGCCGCCGAACCGCTGAAAACTTGTCAGACTTCGTAATAGTAGAGATTGCCTTTAAAGACGCTTAAATCAACTTCTAATGCTAAAAGCGTGTCTCTAGGCATATCACGGTATTTATCGGGATTCTTCGTGCCAATCTTCATCACTTTGGTACTATCTTCCGTTCTAAGCACCATTCCGATGTGATAACGCTTGGTAAATGTGCCGTCTTCGTTCTTTTTGTCGGTCTCTATCAATCGGTCAAATGCGCCGATAACAAAAACGCCTTGCTTTTTCTGTTCGCTCATGTGTCTTGCCTTTCGCTTTGGTTTAAAAATCTGCTTCGCCTGTCGTCCTGTTCAGGCTTCTTTCATTCAACGGTTCGGGGGCGCGGGGGGCGGTGCCCTCACACGCGGCTTAACGCCGCTCGCACCTTGCTTCGCAAGGGCGGTAATCGGGCATCCGCGCCCCCGAACCACAATCAACGGTTTCTTGTTTCACGCCATATTGATAATGGTTTCACGGTTGTAATACGCCCATTTCGGGCTGATAAAATCCGTCAGGATACGGTTGTAATTCTCTTCGCTCATGGGTTTCAGTGAGATTCCGTAAAAAAGTTCTACATGCGCTTTAAGCAGCGGTTCGATGCAGAAAACCCATTTTTTGAGATTTTCGCGCCACTTGCGCGAACCCTCGGAAACAAACGAAAAATTGCTTGTCGCAATCTTCCACAACTGTTTTTTGCCGATTGTGGTACGGATAAGCCGATAGCCTTTGTCTTCGGGCAGACGGCTGTCAATGTGTTTTGCAATGTACTTGCCGACATATCGGGCAAGTCCTTTGCTGTTGGTTTTGACTGGCAGCAGTTCGGAACGCCCGAAACCGTACTTTTCCATGTTTTCCCGAAGGACTTGCCATAGTTGGCGCAGGTTTTTGTTGGCACTTGTGTAATTACGGGCTTGGATTTGTCTGAAATTCAGACCACGGCGGATGTCTTGGCGTGTGTTTACGATGAGATGAAAATGTATACGACCGCTTTTCATGCGTTCGTATACGCAAATATAGTTTTCAAAATGTTTTTTAAGAAAGTTTGTACGGAGGCTGTGAAAGCGGCGGCTCGCCTCTTTAACGTCTTGCACGTCGTCGGCGAAAGTGAGTG
>NZ_CAUJNZ010000017.1:0-36662 GCF_963392925.1 Neisseria polysaccharea | reverse complement strand
AATAGGGGAACCTGTAAGGGAAGGGGCATCGGCCGCCGCCGGTGCTTTTTTGTTTGGAAGGGAAATGGCTAAAATATGTAGCATTATGTTCTGTATCGTTGTTTACCGCTTCCGCACCTTTGTCCGCCTTAAAGCAGGTAAACACCGCATCGGGATTGGCAGGGAGGTCGACAAGGCTGATTTCCGTCAGCTTCAGGCCTGTGATTTGCGACTTGTTCAAATCATCGCGGGAGGTAACGCTGCCGCTGATGGGAAAGCCTTTGTAAACGCCTGTTTTGACTTTCGCCACGGCAACGGGATCGACGATATGCGCACCGAAAAAGGTTCTGCCGTCGTCTTCGACGTTGATTTCAATCGCCGTTTCCGCCGCGTTTGAGCCGTGCATCTCGCGCACCGCGCCAAACTTCATATAATCTGGAATCGCTGCCTTCATAGCTGCCGCTGCGATGATTTCACCGTCCGAATCGACCGCCTTGCTTGAGGCATAGCCCCAAACTTTGACCGTGCCGTCGTCCTGCGCCTCCAACTTGGCGATTTCTGCGTATAACTTCGTCATTGGTTTATTCCTGTATGTATAAATAGTATGATGAATTTAAAGCCCTTTTGCAAGGCTGGAAGCGTACTTGCCTTAACGGTATCCGCTCCAGAGCTACACTGCAAAAGGGGCTTTATTCATCCTTCAAGATGAAATAGTTGTAATGTTTATGACCGTCTGGAAACTCCCTTACAATCACGCCGACATTTAAAGACTCATTCCCAACTTTGGCAACGGCACGATACTTATGTGCTGCAATAATATCAGGGCGACCTTTCCTATCCGGATAAGAACATTCATATTTTGCGTAGCGCAATAAGTCATCAAGGTTTGTCATGATGGATAATTCCGCCTGATTTGCCTTTGACGCAGCGTGTTTCACACCTTGACATGTTACCTTCAGTTCATGCCCGCTGCTTTCATTGACATAGCTTTTGCCGACAAAGTTATCCCGCGCATACTGCATAGTCGCTTTACGAAGCTCCTTTGTTTCAGCAAATTCCCCCAATTCGCCGCCCGATACGGAAACAACCTCACCTGCCGTCCATCGCCCGTTTTCATCGCGCGGCTGCCTTTCGCCAGCTTGCCCGTCCGCCCGGCAACGGGAACAACCGCGCACCTGCAATTTGGATGCCCCGGTATCGTCAACGCACCGTGTGAGAAAGGCTCGTGCAAACCGATTACGCCCATCTCGCCGTTGGCATTGCAGACATCGGACATCTTGTCGTCTTTTGCGGTTATCCACTGCTTGCCCTCAACAAGCCCCGATTCCTCCCAGCCTATCAGGTTGCCTATACCGTCCGCCATTGCCGTTTTCGTTCGGGAGATGGTTTTCGCGCGGGCATTTATGTAGATGTATGGGTAGATTGAGTGGTTATTTGGCGATATGAAAAGGTTTGCTTGTTGTTTCTGTTATAATTAAAAGCATCTATACGCAGAATGGTTCATATTATGTTTAATCAGACCGCACAAGAATTGACGACTATCCGCGATGTTTTACGTTTTGCAGTCAGCCGTTTTAATGAGGCAGGGCTCTTTTTTGGTCATGGAACAGATAATGCGCATGATGAAGCAGTTTATTTGATTCTGCATACTTTGAATTTGCCTTTGGATATGCTTGCCCCATATCTTGATGCAAAACTCTTGGAAGCTGAAAAAGAGGAAGTGTTGGCGGTTATTGAGCGGCGTGCCGTCGAACATATTCCTGCCGCTTATTTGACGCGGCAGGCCTGGCAGGGTGAGTTTGATTTCTATGTGGACGAGCGCGTAATCGTACCTCGTTCCTTCATTTATGAATTGCTGGGTGACGGACTTAGACCTTGGATAGAATACGATGAGCTGGTGCATAATGCTTTGGATCTTTGTACCGGAAGCGGTTGCCTTGCCATTCAGATGGCGCATCATTATCCTGATGCCCAAATTGATGCGGTCGATGTGAGTTTGGATGCTTTGGAAGTTGCAGGGATCAATATTGAAGATTATGGTCTGGAAGAACGCATCCAGCTTATTCATACCGATTTATTTGAGGGACTGGAAGGCACTTATGATTTGATTGTTTCCAATCCGCCTTATGTCGATGCGGAATCGGTTGAGTTATTGCCTGAAGAGTATTTGCACGAACCGGAATTGGCGTTGGGCAGCGGGGCGGACGGATTGGATGCCACCAGACAAATTCTTCTGAATGCGGCAAAGTTTCTGAATCCTAAAGGTGTATTGCTGGTGGAAATCGGGCATAACAGGGATGTATTGGAAGCAGCGTATCCGGAGTTGCCTTTTACTTGGTTGGAAACCAGCGGAGGCGATGGTTTTGTTTTCCTCTTGACGCGCGAGCAGTTATTGGGTGAAGAGTGAGTTGGAGGAGAATGCCGTCTGAAGACGATTTGTTTTCAGACGGCATTTTTACGATACGTTGTCTCAGGTTTGACGCTTGGCAGAGAAATCCTTACCATATTGTTTATAAGTTAATTGTTTTTTATATCGCTACCATAATGAAAAAATTATCTCGGATTGTATTTTCAATCGTACTGTTGGGTTTTTCGGCCGCTTTGCCGGCGCAGACCTATTCTGTTTATTTTAATCAGAACGGGAAACTGACGGCAACGATGTCATCTGCGGCTTATATCAGGCAATATAGTGTGGTGTCTGGTATTGCTCATGCTCAGGATTTTTATTATCCGTCGATGAAGAAATATTCCGAACCTTATATTGTTGCTTCAACGCAAATCAAATCTTTTGTACCTAACCTGCAAAATGGCATGTTGATTTTGTGGCATTTTAATGGTCAAAAAAAGATGACGGGAAGTTTCAGTAAGGGTAAACCGGATGGTGAATGGGTCAACTGGTATCCGAACGGTAAAAAATCTGCAGTTATGCCTTATAAAAATGGCTTGAGTGAGGGTACGGGATACCGCTATTACCGTAATGGCAGCAAGGAAAGCGAAATCCAGTTTAAACAAAATAAGGCAAACGGCGTATGGAAACAATGGTATGCTGATGGCAATATCAAGACGGAAATGGTCATGGTTAATGATGAGCCAGCCAAGATTCTGACATGGGATGAAAGCGGTCGATTACTCTCGGAACTGTCTATCCATCATCATAAACGTAATGGAGTAGTCTTAGAGTGGTATGAAGATGGTTCTAAAAAGAGCGAAGCTGTTTATCAGGATGATAAGTTGGTTAGGAAAACCCAGTGGGATAAGGATGGTTATTTAATCGAACCCTAAATTTGATGCCGTCTGAAATATATTCAGACGGCATTCTTATATGTGCAGATTGATGGCATTGTTTCTTGAAAATTTAGCAGTGGTATATAATTTTGGCTTTTAATGAATATCTGCAAGGAGAAAGCTTCGTGAATAATTCAGTCATCACCGTCATCGGCAAAGACCGTGTGGGCATTGTGTACGACGTTTCCAAAATTTTAGCGGAAAACCAAATCAATATTCTCAATATCAGCCAACAACTGATGGATGATTTTTTTACCATGATTATTTTGGTGGACACTTCAAAATGCACCAAATCGCGGCAGGAGGTTTTAGATTTGTTTGCGGAAGAGAGCAAAAAACTCGCGCTTGATATCCGTATGCAAAACGAAGAAATTTTTCAAGCCATGCACCGAATCTGAAAAAAGCAGCCTGCACTCTAGTTTTCAAAGTGCAGGCTGCTTTGAATGTGTTGGAGAACAGGGCAGAGATACCATCGTTACCGGCCGTTCAGGCTGACTGAAAAGAAGGAGTTCCACCATGATAACCCTGCGCCAACCTCTAAACCGGTGAAAAAGCATCGAAACTTTGGTGCGCGAAGATACTGTGTTGCGCGACCATGAAGGCGTATATTTACAATAGACCTGCCTGCCACCCGACACGTTCGAGCTGTTTTACGTAAATAACCGATTAGATGCCAATGCTTTTATGACTGCACGCTACCAAATCGTGATCGATAACAAAGTGATACCGTGTCGTTCAAAGTGTAGAGCGTGGAGCACGGATTTTTGGCGTTTTTGCTGTCGCTTCCTGTGTTTGTGCTTGTCAAACGGCTGATGTTGCGGTAGTGGTTGGGCGGTAAAAACAAATCCAAGCAAAAGGAAATACAGGCAGTCTGCATTTCAAAATACCAAAATACGAGAATATTTCAATGAAACCCGAAAAAATACTGCAAAAAATTGTTACCGAAAACGAATATACTGCGCTGCTGCCATCAGCTTCTCAAAACGAAATATTGCGGGAAGCCCTGTATCAAAACCGTATTTTTCTCTTTTTAGATTGGAAAGGAGAAAGTGGACAGGGTGAGCTTTATCAATTTATCAATGAACGTTTGGTGGCGTTCGGCAAAGAAATACTAAAAGAAAAACCCGATGATTTATATAAAAAATTCGACAAAGAATTTGGTCAAAATTGGAAAAATGGCGATTTTTTGCCCTTTGCTTTCGACTATTTCGACAGTAAACTCAAACGGAAAAAAATGCGGCTGATGCTTTTGGAAAGCGGTAGCGATGACTACACTGTGTTTATTGTTTCGAGCAACGCGTGCAAAAGTTTGGAAAAAATCCAATCTGATTTTTGGGCCTTCCAGAGTCTGAATAAGGCGGCAAATTTCATCTTATATACGGTCGATTGCCCCGCCTGCGGCCAACTGGCGGCATGGGATTTGGCCATAAGCGAGCCGCCTCCATACGCTAATCACGAAGCGGCATACTGCGATTCCTGTTACCAACCCTTATGGGATGCGGACGGTAAACTGTTTGCCGCAGTAGAAGAAACACCGCATTATGTCTCAGAACAAAAATAAATCACAGGCAGCCTGCACCAAATAAAACCCATTCAACAAGGAATCCCCAAAAATGTCCCAAGTCCATTCCAACGAAATCCTCGAAACTATCCGCATGGTTGCCGACCAGCATTTTGACGTCCGCACTATTACCATCGGCATTGATTTGCACGACTGCATCAGCACCGACATCGACGTGTTAAACCAAAACATTTACAACAAAATCACTACAGTCGGTAAGGACTTGGTGGAGACGGCAAAATATCTGTCTGCCAAATACGGCGTACCGATTGTGAATCAGCGCATTTCCGTTACGCCGATTGCCCAAATCGCGGCGGCTACCCATGCTGATTCCTATGTCAGCGTGGCGCAAACTTTGGATAAAGCTGCCAAAGCGATAGGCGTGTCGTTTATCGGCGGCTTTTCTGCGCTGGTGCAAAAAGGTATGTCGCCTTCGGACGAAGTGCTGATCCGCTCCATTCCCGAAGCAATGAAGACGACTGACATCGTGTGCAGTTCCATCAATATCGGCAGCACGCGTGCCGGTATCAATATGGACGCGGTCAGATTGGCGGGCGAAACCATCAAACGCACTGCTGAAATCACGCCCGAAGGTTTCGGCTGCGCCAAAATCGTCGTGTTCTGCAACGCGGTGGAAGACAATCCGTTTATGGCGGGCGCGTTTCACGGCTCAGGCGAAGCGGATGCTGTGATTAATGTCGGCGTATCGGGGCCGGGCGTGGTCAAAGCCGCGTTGGAAAATTCGGATGCAACGACATTGACCGAAGTTGCCGAAGTTGTGAAGAAAACCGCTTTCAAAATTACCCGCGTGGGCGAACTCATCGGCCGCGAAGCCTCAAAAATGCTGAATATCCCGTTTGGTATTCTCGATTTATCGCTGGCACCAACCCCTGCCGTTGGCGACTCGGTGGCGCGCATTCTTGAAGAAATGGGCTTGAGCGTCTGCGGTACGCACGGCACAACAGCAGCTTTGGCATTGCTGAATGATGCCGTGAAAAAGGGCGGCATGATGGCTTCGAGCACGGTTGGCGGTTTGAGTGGCGCGTTTATCCCCGTTTCCGAAGACGAAGGTATGATTGCCGCCGCCGAAGCAGGCGTGCTGACGCTGGACAAACTTGAAGCGATGACCGCCGTCTGTTCGGTCGGCTTGGATATGATTGCCGTTCCCGGCGACACGCCCGTGCACACCATTTCCGGCATCATTGCCGACGAAGCCGCCATCGGCATGATCAACAGCAAAACCACTGCCGTGCGCATTATTCCGGTAACGGGTAAAACCGTCGGCGACAGCGTCGAGTTCGGCGGCTTGTTGGGCTACGCGCCTGTAATGCCGGTAAAAGAAGGTTCGTGCGAAGTGTTCGTCAACCGAGGCGGCAGAATCCCGGCTCCGGTTCAATCGATGAAAAACTGATTGCGGTTTTGATGGGGAAATGCCGTCTGAAAGGCTTCAGACGGCATTTTTGTTTATGGGCATTGGGTAAAATGTCTTTAGAAAAGAATATTGCAAATTTAAAAAATCCCTGTGTCCTTATTTCTGCTTTCTTACGTCATTCTTTTAAAGGAGGGAATCTAGAAACCAAAAAAAAAACAACAGGAATTTATCCGAAACAACAAAAAACCATCCGCCGTCATCCCCACGAAAGCGGGAATCTAGTTTGTTGTTCAAATAAATTCTGAAACTTTAATTTTGTCATTCCCGCGCATGCGGGAATCTAGAAATGAAAAACGACGAGAATTTATCAGAAATGACGGAAACTCAAAAAACCGGATTCCCGCCTGCGCGGGAATGACGAAATTTTAGGTTTCTGATTTTGATTTTCCGTTTTTGCGGGAAGGATGGGGTTTCAGATTGTGGGCATTATCAGTATTTTCTATTTGGCAATGTCTTTTACTGATTTTGTCAAAATGCATTCATGCCGTCTGAAAGGCTTCAGACGGCATTTTCGTTTGGACTCGATTACTCGATATAAGTGAATTTTGCACGTTTGATATTGCACATCAATTCGTAAGGGATGGTTCCGGCCGCTTCGGCAACGGTATTGATGTTGACCGTATCGCCCCACAGTTCGACCTCGTGTCCCAAACCTTCTTGCGAAGCGTCCAGCTCGATGGTCATCATGTCCATAGAGACCCTGCCGATGACCCGGGTCAATTTACCGTCGACGGCGACGGGGGAATTGCTTGGGGCGCGGCGCGGATAACCGTCCGCATAACCGCAGGCAATCAGACCCACGCGCGTAGATTTGCTGGTATAAAATGTTGCGCCATAACCGATAGGGGAGTGCGGCTGTAAAACGCGTTCGCCGAAAATACGGGTTGAAAGCCTCATCACGGGTTTCAGCCTGTCATCGCTGCCTCCGAACGGGGAAATGCCGTATAACGCCAAGCCCGCGCGCCCCCAATCCCTGCGTGCTTCGGGAACATTCAAAATAGCGGCGGAGTTGGCAAGGCTTTCTTCGCCTTCCAGCCCTTCCGTACCCAAATCGAATGCCTCCATCTGTATTTCCGTCATACCGCTTTCGGGTTCGTCCGCACAGGAAAAATGCGAAAACTTGACAATACTGTCCACATATTCCGACTGCTTCAATGCCGCATATGCCGAGGCGTAATCATGAGGGAAAAATCCGGTACGGTGCATCCCTGAATCCATTTTCAACCAGACCTTGACAGGTTTTTTCCAATGACGGGAAAGCAAAGCCTCAAGCTGCCATTGGTTTCCGACTGTCGGCCAAAGCGAGTATTGCTCGACCGCTTCGTACTCCGATGCTTCAAATACGCCTTCCAAAAGGACAATCGGATGGGTAATGCCGCTCTCCCGCAGCCTGATTCCCTCGTCGATTGTCGCCACGGCAAAGCCGTCTGCCAAGTCTGCCAGCGCGAAAGCACATCTGACCGCACCGTGTCCGTATGCGTCGGCCTTCACTACCGCCAATAGCTTGCCTCCGTGCATTTCCTTCAAAATCTGATAATTGTGCCTAAGGTTGCCCAACCTGATCTGCACGTTCAAAGGGCGCATAAATTCATTCCTTACCAAACAAGTGTTTATTAGCAAAATTAAGAAATCAATTAGGGAATTATAATCCAACGGCAAGGCTTTTAAAATATTAAAGACCCTTGTGTCTTCAAGCCGAAGCAGCAGTTTTCAGGTAGGAAGGCGGTTTGCTTTTCCTGATATAATCGCTTTCCCAAATTTATACTCTATTTGTTAAAATCAATAATAAATACAAGGCAATCCAAATGAAAGAACTAGATAAAATCGATTTCCGCATCCTTAAGATCCTTCAACAGAATGCCCGCATCCCGATGACGGAGCTTGCCGAGAAGGTAGGCTTGTCCACCACGCCCGTTACAGAGAGGGTGCGCCGTTTGGAGCGGGAACATTATATTTCCGGCTATCACGCCCACCTCAATCCCCATCTGTTGGGCAAACCGCTATTGGTTTTTGTCGAGCTGAAGCTGCAATCCAAATCGGGCAATATTTTCGAAGATTTCAAAAAAGAAGTGCTGAAAATTCCGCAAATTATGGAATGCCACTTGGTGTCGGGCGAATACGACTATCTGATTAAAGTACGTTTGCCCGATATGTCTGCCTATCGGGATATGCTCGGCAATATTTTGTTACAACTTCCTGCCGCTTCGGAGAGTAGGAGTTATGTTGTGATGGAGGAGGTCAAAGAAAATCCGGTTTTGGATTTGGATTGAATATTTCAGACCGGATATGCGGTTTGACACCTAAATGAAACATAACAACATCACGCACAGAGGCTTGTTGCTTCAGATAAAAAAATGCACACATTCAATAGAATGTGTGCCAAGTCTACAAAGGAGAAATAGAGGAGAAACTATTAACTGACTACTCGAACCAGCTAACGAAATGAATTATGCAGCTTTTCCGGTCAAAAAGCAAGCGTTTTTCTTGTTAAATTTCTTAAAGAATGGAATTTCAAACAATAAAAGTAATTAAATTTCAAAAAAAGCGGAGATAAAAAATGCACACATTCGGTTGAATGTGTGCCAAGTCTACAAAGGAGAAATAGAGGAGAAAAATCAAGCTGCATCAAGCAACTCAACGGCGGTAATTATCCGCCGTTTCTTATCTGCTGTCAATTATTTTTTGAAAATTTACCCGACCGATTCAAATTTTGCAAAAAACTTGCCCGATGGCTATCCGGTAACAAATTCCCTCAAAAGCCCGGCAATCCGCTTATTCAAAAAAATCATATGCTTTCATTGAAATAAACTTTTGATTTTTCTTTATCGGCTGTTGCTTTTGATTCGCTAAATTTGCCGAAATTCAAATCCTCCGGATGTATTTTTTTGCGGGCATTGTGCGGGCAAATCGCCGTTTTGTCCCTTGTCAGGTTTTATGCATATCAGGTAAAACCGAAATCGTCCGCACCTGTCCGGTGTCGATTCGTCCCTTGCCATCTCGGGATATATCCAGCAAAATCGGCATATCGGTATTTTGATTGGTGTGTTGAGAAAATGACCCCGTTATTTAGAAAAGCCGTTTGGCTGCTGTTTGCCGTTTCGGTCTGTGCATTTGCCGGTTCTTTGGCGGCACAGTATATTTTGGGTATGGAGCCTTGCGTTTTGTGTATCAGTCAGCGGTTATGCGTTTTGGCAACCGCATTATGTGCGGCAATTGTCCTGATGTGCAGACCAAGAAGAAGGGCGGGCGGTTTGTTCGGTGCTGTCTTTATCAGCATTCCGGCCGTTACGGGTATTTCTGTTGCGGCATATCAGTTGTGGCTGCAGTCGCTGCCGCCGGGTACGGCTCCTTCATGCGGTGCGCCGTGGACGTTTCGATTGAAGGGCTGGCCTTTGTTTGATTGGTTCGAGCCTGTCGTGCGCGGGTTCGGAAATTGTGCCGAACCGGATTATCTGCTCGGGGTCGCTTTGCCTGTTTGGAGTGCGGCGTATTTTCTGGCGGTTGTTCTGACGGTTTGGTGGGCGTGGGCAAGGGCTAAATAAATCAATGCCGTCTGAAAGGTTCAGACGGCATTGTCGGATGCTTGTGCTATACGGTATCAGTCTAAATTCAGTACGGCAGAAGTATAAACGTCTTGTACGTCGTCTAAATCTTCCAGCGCGTCAATCAGCTTCTGCATCTTGACGGCATCGTCGCCGGAGAGTTCGGTTTCGTTTTGGGCGCGCATGGTTACGTCGCCGTCAACGGATTTGTAACCCGCCGCTTCGAGAGCGGATTTCACGCCCGCCCAATCGTTTGGCGCGGTGATGACCTCGATGGAACCGTCGTCGTTGGCAACCACGTCTTCTGCACCGGCTTCCAAAGCCGCTTCCATCAGCGCGTCTTCATCAACCCCGGGTTCAAATACCAAATAACCTTGATGTACGAAGTTGAACGCTACGCAGCCGTCGGTACCCAAGTTACCGCCGTTTTTGGTGAACGCATGGCGTACGTCCGCAACGGTGCGGGTTTTGTTGTCGGTCAGGCAGTCCACCATCAGCGCTGCACCGCCGATGCCGTAGCCTTCGTAGCGCAATTCGATGTATTCCACACCCTCTAAGTTACCCGTACCTTTGTCGATGGCACGTTGTACGTTGTCTTTGGGCATATTGTTTTCGGCTGCTTTTTCCAGAGCCAGGCGCAGGCGCGGGTTGGCACCGGGATCTCCGCCGCCCATACGCGCCGCAACGGTGATTTCTTTGATTAAACGGGTGAAGATTTTGCCGCGTTTGGCATCTTGACGGGCTTTTTTATGCTGGATATTCGCCCACTTGCTATGGCCTGCCATAGATTTCCTTTCATATTTCAAATAATTAATCTGTTTTTGTCAGATTTTTTACGGTCGGCATTTTAACATAAGTTGCAAGTACCCAAAATATCCTGTTTTATGCCGTGCCGTTGTCGATGCCGTCTGAAAGCGATTTCCTCCGCTTTCCGCTTAAAAATAAAGAAATGTTTTAATTAACGATATTTTACGGTATGATGGCACAGCTTCTCCCCGATTGTTGACAATTGAAGGCATCTGTTGCGGCAAATACGGTCTGCTCGCCGTGTTTCCTTATTGGAATGTCTTGGGGAAAGCAGTCATTTTAATCGTAAGATAAGGTTTATTTTATGGAAAATATATTGTCTGTTCTGGTGGGTACAGTCAATCGGTTCCTTTGGGACTACCTGCTGATTTACGCGCTTTTGGGTATCGGCCTGTTTTTTACGCTGTATCTTGGTGCGCCGCAGATTACCAAGCTGGGTGCGGGATTCAAATCTGTATTCGGCGGCTTGTTTGCCAAAGGCGATAAAGACGATAAGTCTTTATCGCAGTTTCAGGCGTTGGCGGTTGCTATATCCGCGCAAATCGGTACGGGCAACGTCGCCGGTGTGGCGACTGCCATTACCGCAGGCGGGCCGGGCGCGATTTTTTGGATGTGGCTTTCTGCCGTTTTGGGGATGTCCACGATTTTTGCGGAAGCACTGCTGGCGCAGAAATACCGCGTCGTCAGCCACGGCAAATACATCGGCGGCCCCGCGTTTTATATTACGCACGGTTTGACTCCGAAAATCGGCAGGGGCGCGGCGCGTTTTCTGTCGGGCTTTTTCTCTATCGCGCTGATTGTCGCGTTGGGCTTTATCGGTAATGCGACACAGGCAAACTCCATTGCTTCTGCCGTTACCATTGCATTTGATGTGCCTTCTTTGGCAGTCGGTATTGTGCTTGCCGTCCTTGCGGGCATGGTTGTGATTGGCGGCGTGAACCGTATTGCCAATATTGCCCAATTTGTCGTGCCGTTTATGGCGGTTGTTTATATTTTGTGCGCCGTCGTTATCCTGTTTGAATTTTCCGACCATATTGTGCCGATGTTCAACCACATCTTTACCGCCGCCTTCAATCCCGAAGCCGTTTTGGGCGGTGCTGCGGGTATCGGTATGCGCGAAGCGATACGTTTCGGCGTGGCGCGCGGTCTGTTTTCCAATGAGGCGGGGATGGGTTCTACCCCGCATGCACATGCAACCGCGGATGTGAAGCACCCTGTGCAGCAAGGTATGGCGGCATTTGTCGGTGTGTTTATCGATACGATTTTGGTATGTACGGCAACGGCATTGATTATCCTGCTGACTGATGCCAACCTTTCGGGCGAACAGGGCGCGGCGGTTACTCAATTTGCCTTTAACAAGGCATTTCCGGGCTTCGGTTCGCAATTGCTTGCCGTGTGTCTGACCTTCTTCGCCTTTACGACCATTATCGGCTGGTATTATTTCGGCGAGTCCAACATCCGTTTTCTTTTCAGGGGAAGACACTTGGGCATCTATCGCGCATTGGTTCTGTTTGCCATTGTTTTGGGTACGCTCGGCAAAGTCGATTTGGTTTGGAGCCTGTCCGATATGTTCAACGGCTTTATGGTTATCCCCAACCTGATTGCCTTATTCTTGCTGCGTAAGGAAATCCGTGCCATTTATGATGATTATTTGGCACAGAAAAAAGCGGGTCGGGATTTGTCCTATCAGTATGAATTCCACGAGTTCCACGACAAACAATAATGTCCGGCAAACAGAAAACCTCCCAATCTTCAGGATCGGGAGGTTTTGCTTTTCAGACGGCATTCAGATTACATAACCGTACACGCTGACAAATTGGGTGATGCTGCCGCCCAATACGAACAGATGCCAGATTCCGTGCCCGTGTCGGATTTTTTCATCGTTTACAAACCAGTAAATGCCGACGCTGTACAGTATACCGCCTGCCGCCAGCCAAGCCAGTCCTGCCGACGGGAGTGAGGCTGTCAGGGATTTCATTACCGCCAAGACCATCCAGCCCATTACGACATAAATCACAATAGACAGCAGTCGTTTTTCGCTTTTCCGTCCGATGGTAAGTTCTTGTGCGATTCCTGCAGCCGCCAGCAGCCAGGACAGTGAAAATACCGTCCAGCCCGGCCCGTTTCTCAAAGAAACCAGTGCAAACGGTGTGTAGCTTCCGGCAATCAGCACATAAATCATGCAGTGGTCGGTTTTTTTCAAAATGCTTTTCAGTTTTCCGGCTGCAATTCCGTGGTACAGCGAGGAACTCAAATAGAGCAGAAGAAGGCTGATGCCGTAAACCGATACGCTGAAGATACGGTAGCCGTCCCCGTGTCCTATGGTTTTCAGCAGCATCAGCGCCAAACCTGCCGCCGCCAGAATCAAACCGCTCAAATGGCTGTAAGTATTGAAGCGTTCGCCTGCATACATCGCACAATCTTTCGGGAAAGTAGAGGCAGTCAGTTTACGCCGATACTTTTGCCCCTGTGTGAGATTTACTCTTTGCCTACACTGTGAATATTCTTGAAAATGCGTGTGTTAAAATCTGTTTTTTTATTTTCAGACGGCATTTTATGTTGAATCCATCCCGAAAACTGGTTGAGCTGGTCCGTATTTTGGAAGAAGGCGGTTTTATTTTCAGCGGCGATCCCGTACAGGCGACGGAGGCTTTGCGCCGCGTGGACGGCAGTACGGAGGAAAAAATCATCCGTCGGGCGGAGATGATCGACAGGAACCGTATGCTGCGGGACACGTTGGAACGTGTGCGTGCGGGGTCGTTCTGGTTGTGGCTGGCAGCAGCGATGTTTACATTTTTTACCGGTTTTTCCGGTGCGTATCTTCTGATGGACAGCCAAGGGCTGAATTTCTTCCTGATTTTGGCGGGCGTGTTGGGCATGAATACGCTGATGTTGGCGGTATGGTTGGCAACGTTGTTCCTGCGCGTGAAAGTGGGGCGGTTTTTCAGCAGTCCGGCGACGTGGTTTCGGGGCAAAGACCCTGTCAATCAGGCGGTGTTGCGGCTGTATGCGGACGAGTGGCGGCAACCTTCGGTACGTTGGAAAATAGGCGCAACGTCGCACAGCCTGTGGCTCTGCACGCTGCTCGGAATGCTGGTGTCGGTATTGTTGCTGCTTTTGGTGCGGCAATATACGTTCAACTGGGAAAGCACGCTGTTGGGCGATTCGTCTTCGGTACGGCTGGTGGAAATGTTGGCATGGCTGCCGTCGAAACTCGGTTTCCCTGTCCCCGATGCGCGGGCGGTAGTTGAAGGTCGTCTGAACGGCAACATCGCCGATGCGCGGGCTTGGTCGGGGCTGCTGGTCGGCAGTATCGTCTGCTACGGCATCCTGCCGCGCCTCTTGGCTTGGGTAGTGTGTAAAATCCTTTTGAAAACAAGCGAAAACGGCTTGGATTTGGAAAAGCCCTATTATCAGGCGGTCATCCGCCGCTGGCAGACGCAAATCGTCGATGCGGATACGCGCCGCGAAACCGTGTCCGCCGTTTCGCCGAAAATCGTCTTGAACGACGCGCCCAAGTGGGCAGTCATGCTGGAGACCGAATGGCACGAAGGGACATGGTTTACGGGCAGGCTGGCGCAGGAATGGCTGGATAAAGGCGTTGCCGCCAATCGGGAACAGGTTGCCGCACTGGAAGCGGAGTTGAAGCAGAAACCGGCGCAACTGCTTATCGGCGTACGCGCCCAAACTGTGCCGGACCGGGGCGTGCTGCGGCAGATTGTGCGGCTTTCGGAAGCGGCGCAGGGCGGCGCGGTGGTGCAGCTTCTGGCGGAACAGGGGCTTTCAGACGACCTTTCGGAAAAGCTGGAACATTGGCGTAACGCGCTGACCGAATGCGGCGCGGCGTGGCTGGAACCAGACAGGGCGGCGCAGGAAGGTCGTCTGAAAACCGAAGCGGGGCTGCATAATGGATAGTGAAGCGCAACGGAGACACAACAGGCGCATTGCTTCAATTAGAACGGGCAAAGCGTGGCTGATGAATGACAGCAAATGGCAAAAAATTTTCGATGTGGTTTTTGCAGAAACAGGGCAACAGTTTGCCAAAGCCAAAATGTTGGGCGATGAGCGGATGTATGATATGCGTTTGGAAACTTATTCGGAAGATTTACGCGGTTACAGTGATGATTGGATTGCCGGCCCGCTGAAGTTGTCCGAAATCGAATATATTGAAACAGTCCTGCCTCCTGATGTCTGCGCGGCTCGCCTGACCCAAGCCATACGGGAGCGTGGGCAATACGAATTTGAAATAAAAGACCAAACCTTGACAATATACGGATACTTATAAAGGTCGTCTGAACCCCATCTTTCTTATCACAAAACACCATGAACACACGCCCCCTTTCCCTCGCCGTCGTCGGACACACCAACACCGGCAAAACCTCGCTCCTGCGTACCCTTTTGCGCGACAGCGGTTTCGGCGAAGTCAGAAACGCCCCATCGACCACGCGCCATGTCGAAGAAGCCTCCATCAGCGACGGCGCAGACACGCTGGTTTTCCTGTACGACACACCCGGACTCGAAGACGCGGGCGGCGTGCTGGAATGGCTGGAAAACCATACGGACAATCGTTCAGACGGCATCGAACGGCTGCAACAGTTTCTCGGCAGCCACGGCGCGCACCATGATTTCAATCAGGAAGCCAAAGTCTTACGGCAAGTCTTGCAAAGCGATATGGCAATGTACGTCATCGACGCGCGCGAGCCGGTTCTCGACAAATATCGGGATGAATTGACCATCCTTTCATGGTGTGCCAAACCAGTTATGCCCGTGTTCAACTTTACCGGCGGACAGCTTCCCGAATCGTGGACAACCATGCTGGCGAGGAGAAACCTGCACGTTTTCGCAGGGTTCGACACCGTCGCCTTTGATTTTGAAGGCGAACTACGCCTGTGGGAAAACCTCGCCACCATGTTGCCCGAACGCAGCACACTTGACCGCCTGACAGCCATGCGCCGGCGCGAATGGCAGCGGCTGGACGGCGAAGCGCGCCGCGAAATCGCCGATTTCCTGCTCGATGCCGCCGCCTTCAGGCAGGAAGTGGACGAAAACGAGGATACCGCCACCGTGCTACAAACCATGCAGGCGGAAATACGCCAACTCGAACGGAAGATGCAGCAGCGGCTGTTTGCCCTCTACCGTTTCTACCACAGCGAAATCGACGGCGGCGACTGGATGCCGCAAGCCTTCCGCCAAGACCCGTTCGACAGCGAATTGCTCAAGCAATACGGTATCCGCACCGGCACGGGCGCGGCAACCGGCGCGCTCATCGGCTTGGGGCTGGACATTGCCACGCTTGGCGGTTCGCTCGGATTGGGTACGGCAATCGGCGGCTTTTTGGGCGGTATCCTGCCCAATACCCGCACCATTTCCGATAAGCTCAACGGTCGCCAAACCCTACACACCGACCCCGAAACCCTGACCCTGCTCGCCGCCCGCGCCCTCGATCTGCTCCACGTCCTGCAAACGCGCGGACACGCGGCACAGTCGGATATTGAGCTGCACAGCCGCAAAGCCCCGTGGGACGCCGCCAGACTCCCGCCCGAACTCAACAAAGCCCGCAGTCATTGGAAATGGTCGTCGCTCAATACGCACCGCCCCGAAACCAGCCGCGCCGAACGCGTCGGATATGTGGAGAAACTTCAAATCCGCCTGTCGAGAAAATAAATATAGTGAATTAAATTTAAATCAGGACAAGGCGGCGAGCCGCAGACAGTACAAATAGTACGGCAAGGCGAGCCAACGCTGTACCGGTTTAAATTTAATTCACTATAATGCCGTCTGAAGCCTGTTTGTATGGCAAGTCAGATTCAAATCGGGATAAGGCAGGAGGGTCGCTGAAGCCGATTTGCGACAAAAAACGGGTTCTGTATGATACAGAACCCGTTTTCCGATGCCGTCTGAAGGCTTCAGACGGCATTTTATTTGCAAAGGAATTACAGGCTGCGGGCAACTTCGACGATGTCGAAGCATTCCAGTTGGTCGCCTTCCATGATTTCGTTGTAGCCTTTAATCATCAGACCGCACTCAAAGCCCATACGGACTTCTTTGACGTCGTCTTTATAGCGTTTCAACGAAGCCAGTTCGCCCGTGTGGATGACCACGTTGTTGCGGATGAGGCGGACATGGGAATCGCGTTTGACCACGCCGTCGGTAACCATACAGCCTGCAATGTTGCCGACTTTTGAAACAGAGATAACCTGACGGATTTCGACCGTACCGGTTACTTGCTCTTTCTCTTCGGGAGAAAGCATACCGCTCATCGCCGCTTTCACATCGTCGATGGCATCGTAGATGATATTGTAGTAGCGGATTTCCACGTTTTCATTTTCGGCAAGTTTGCGCGAAGAGGCATCTGCACGTACGTTAAAGCCGATAATGAACGCGCCCGAAGCGATGGCAAGGTTGACATCAGATTCGGTAATGCCGCCCACGCCGCTGTGCAACACGTTCACTTTCACTTCGTCTGTGGACAGTTTTTTCAGGCTGCCCGCCAAAGCCTCGTAAGAGCCCTGCACGTCTGCCTTGATGATGACCGACAAAGATTGGGCTTGGTTTTCGCCCATATTGTTGAACATGTTTTCCAGTTTCGCAGCCTGTTGCTTGGCCAAGCGTACGTCGCGGTATTTGCCTTGGCGGAAGAGGGCGATTTCGCGCGCTTTTTTCTCGTCGGCCAATACCATCGCGTCTTCACCCGCATTCGGTACGTCGGACAAGCCGAGGATTTCGACAGGGATGGACGGGCCGGCTTCGGTAATGGATTTGCCGTTTTCGTCAACCATCGCACGGATTTTGCCGAATGCCGTACCGGCCAGCAGCATATCGCCTTTTTTCAGCGTACCGCTTTGTACCAAGAGGGTGGCAACCGCACCGCGGCCTTTGTCCAGACGGGCTTCGACGATAATGCCTTTTGCAGGTGCATTGACAGGGGCAGTCAGTTCCAAGACTTCGGCTTCGAGCAATACGGCTTCGAGCAGCGTGTCGATGTTCGTTCCTTTTTTCGCGGAAACGTCGATGAATTGAACCGTGCCGCCCCAATCGTCGGGGATGACTTCGTGTTGGGTCAGTTCCTGACGGATGCGTTCGGGGTTGGCAGAGTCTTTATCGATTTTGTTGACGGCAACCACAATCGGAACGCCTGCCGCTTTGGCGTGGGCAATCGCTTCGATGGTTTGCGGCATCACGCCGTCGTCGGCCGCGACCACGAGAATCACGATGTCGGTTGCTTTCGCACCGCGTGCGCGCATAGCGGTAAAGGCTTCGTGTCCCGGGGTGTCCAAGAAGGTAATCACGCCGCGCGGTGTTTTGACGTGGTACGCGCCGATGTGCTGCGTAATGCCGCCCGCTTCGCCCTGTACCACTTTGGCACGGCGGATGTAGTCCAGCAGCGAGGTTTTGCCGTGGTCGACGTGTCCCATGACGGTAACGACGGGCGGACGCGGCAATGCTTCGGCTTCCACTGCTTCCGCACCTTCGTCCAAGAA
The DNA here is from genome assembly GCF_963392925.1 of Neisseria polysaccharea. Lineage (NCBI taxonomy): Bacteria > Pseudomonadati > Pseudomonadota > Betaproteobacteria > Neisseriales > Neisseriaceae > Neisseria > Neisseria polysaccharea. The sequence continues at coordinate 18,575 of NZ_CAUJNZ010000017.1, read as the reverse complement.
GGCTTCGGGATCGTCGGCGGCGGCAGGTTTACCGATATGTCCGAGTTCTTCGACGACAATCAGGGCTGTGTCTTGGTCGATGGATTGGTTGATGGTAACCATCATGCCCATCTTCATCAGGGCTTTGACCACTTCCACACCTTTGACTGCCATTTTGTGCGCCAAATCGGCAACGGTAATGGTTTCGGGAACCAAAACTTCATGAACGACGGGTTCGGTCGGTGCTTGGAAGGCGTGTTGGTTCGGCTCGAGTTTGAGTTTTTTGCCTTTTTTGCCGCCGCGTACGCGCTCGTCGTCGCCATTGCGTGCATTGTTGCGGTCGCGTCCGCCTTTTCCGCCTTTGCCTTTGGCGTTGCGGCCCTGGCCTTCGTCATCACGGTTGTAGCGGTCTTCTTTTTTTGCTTTTGACGGGTTGACAGGTTTATTTTCGACGGCTGGCGCGGCTGCCTGCTGTTTCTCGGCAGGTTTGGCGGGACGCTGTCTGCCGGTTTTGGCTTCCTGTGCGGCTTTTGCCTGTTGTTCTGCCTGTTGTTTCATGGCTTCGCGGCGTGCCTGGCGTTCCTGTTTCTCTTTCAACAGGGCTTCCTGGTGGGCGCGAAGTGCGGCGGCACGGCGAGCCTCTTCATCGCGTTGCGCCTGTTCTTCCGCGCTGACCACGGGTTGCGGCACGGCAGGTGCGGCAGGTTTCGCCGGTTTTTTGGCATCTTTGCCTTTGCCGTTTCGCTCGTGTTTCGGCTTGGCGGCTTTTTCTTTGGGCTCGGCGGGTTTTTCAGACGGCATTTTGTCGGCTTGGACTTTTTCCGCTTTGCTTTCTTCGGCGGGTTTGGTTTCCGCCACAACGGGTGCGGTTTCGGCTTTTGCTTCGGTGGGTTTCTGCGCGGCAGGTTTGGCTTTGTTGCCTGCTTTTGCCGCTTTCAGTTTTGCCGCTTCCGCTTCTGCCTTGGCACGGGCTTCTGCGCGTGCGGCAGCTTCGGCTCGGGCTTTTGCCGCGTCTTCTGCCGTCTGCTCCGGCTGGACAGGTGCGGCTTGGGTTTGGGCGGCTTTTACCTGTGCTGCCAATTCTTCGGCAGAAGGAATGTTGACAGTGCGTCCGCGTTTGCGTGTTTCGACTTTTACGCCGTCAACGGTGCTGACTTCGGTTTTGGTGCGGCGGATGCTGATGGTGCTGCTGTTGCTGCCGTTTTTCTTGGTCAGGTAGGCGTTCAGAAGCTGTTTGTCGTCCAGCGTCAGGGAATCGCTGCCGCTGTTTTTGCTGACGCCGGCTTCTTTCAACTGTTTCAACAGGTCTTCGACGGGGCGTTTCAGCTCGGCGGCAAATTGTTCTACGGTTGTGTTACTCATCTGTACCCCCTTTATTTGTCTTCGGTAAACCAGTGTTCGCGTGCGGTCAGGATGACGGCTTTTGCGGTTTCTTCGTTTACACCGGTAATTTCAATCAGTTCGTCCACGGCAAGCTCTGCCAAGTCGTCGCGGGTGGTAATGCCTGCTTCGGCAAGGCTGCGGAGCATATCGGCATCTACGCCTTCGAGGTTGCGCATATCGTCGGACACTTCGCCCAGTTTTTCTTCGGCGGCAATCGCCATGGTCAGGATGGCATCGCGGGCGCGGTTGCGGAGCATATCGACGATTTCTTCGTCAAATCCTTCAATGGCAAGCAGTTCGGCGGCAGGAACATAGGCGACTTCTTCCAAGGTTGCAAAACCTTCCTGAACCAGTACGTCGGCAGTTTCTTCGTCCACGTTCAAGTGATCCATAAACAGGCGGCGGATGGCGGCATCTTCTGCCGCATTGCGCTCGTCTGCTTCTGCAGAGGTCATGATGTTGAGCTGCCAGCCGGTCAGCTCGGAGGCGAGGCGGACGTTTTGACCGCCGCGTCCGATGGCGAGCGCGAGCTGGTCTTCGGCAACGATGACATCGACGGCGTGTTTGTCTTCGTCGATGACGATGCGGCTGACTTCGGCGGGTGAGAGCGCGCTCATGACGAATTGGGCAGGCTCGGGCGACCAAAGGACAACGTCGATGCGCTCGCCGGACAATTCGTTGCTGACGGCATTGACACGCGAACCGCGAACGCCGATACAGGTGCCTTGCGGATCGATGCGCTGGTCGTTGGCTTTGACGGCGACTTTGGCACGTTGTCCCGGGTCGCGGGCGACAGCGCGGATTTCAAGCATGCCGTCTGCAATTTCAGGTACTTCATTGGCGTACAGTTTGACGAGGAAATCGCCGGAAGTACGGCTCAGGATGACTTGTTTGCGGCCGGTGTTGCCGATTTCTTCGACGCGCAGGAAGAGGGCGCGGATGCGGTCGCCGCTGCGGAAGTTTTCGCGCGGAATCATTTGGTCGCGCGGAATCAGCGCGTCCAGTTTGCCGGCAACGACTTCGACGATGATGCCGTGGCGTTCGACGCGTTTGACCGTGCCGGACACGATGTCTTCTTTGACGGCGAGAAACTCGTTCAGATTCTGCTCGCGCTCGGCATCGCGGATGCGTTGCAGGATGATTTGTTTGGCGGTTTGCGCGGCTTGGCGGCCGAAGCCTTCGTTGGGCAGCTGCTCTTCATAGTATTCGCCGATTTGGATGGCGGTGCCGGGAATTTCCTCTTGGATTTCCTCGATGGTTTTTTCGACATCGGGATAGGTATAGTCTTCATCGGCGACAATCAGCCAGCGGCGGAAGGTTTGGTGTTCGCCGGTGTCGCGGTTGATTTGGACGCGGACATCCATGTGTTCACGGTCTGCCTTTTTCTTGGCGGCGGTAGACAGGGCGAATTCCAGTGCTTGGAAGACGACTTCGGCATCAACGTTTTTTTCGCTTGCCAGCGCTTCTGCCAGTTGCAACATTTCACGGCTCATTTTGAATATCTCCAATATTGTTGTGTTTTAAAATTTGAATTCGGGGCGCAGGCGGGCTTTGTCGATGTTGTCCAACCCGATTTGCACGGTTTTGCCGTCGAAAGAAACGGTAACAGTGTCGTTTTCGCAGCCTTCGATTTTACCGATAAAGTTTTTCTGACCGTCTATCGGCAGACGGGTTTTGATTTTTGCCTGCTGACCGGCAAAGCGCACGAAGTCAGCGGCTTTTTTCAGCGGCCGGTCGAGTCCGGGGCTGGAAATTTCCAGATTTTTATAATCGATGTCTTCCACCATAAACACGCGGCTCAAATGGTTGCTGACGGCGGCGCAGTCTTCGACGGTAATGCCGCCTTCCTTATCGATGAACACGCGCAGCGTCCCTTGTGCGGTCAGTTCGAAATCGACCAGTTCGTAGCCCAAGCCGGGCAGGGTTTTTTCGAGGATGGTCTGAATATCCATACGGCTCCCTAAAGTGCATAATAAAAAAATGGCCGGGCGGCCATTTTTCGTTGGGATTGAAAAATTTTCGGGATTATAACCCTTTTTGCGGAGAAATGAAAGCGTTGATTTGTTTTATATTTTCCAATTTGAAAAAATGGCTGTCCGGCAATGGTTTTTGAAAGGGGGCGGCATTGCCGGCAAAATTTCCGGCAGATTCGGTTTTTTGCCGTTTAATCTTTTTTGAATCAGCGCGTTGTTTCTTTTCCCGGCTGCCGGCGTGTTTTGTTGCACGGGGGTGGGTGTTCCCCCGTCTTGCATAAAGCCCGCCCCAAGCCTAAAATCAGGGCATTTTTTTGACAGTTTGGGGCTGCGTTATGTCTCTTTATCCGATTTACAATTTTTCCGCCGGCCCCGCCGTATTGCCCGAAGCCGTGTTGGAAACGGCGCGGCAGGAAATGTCGGATTACAACGGTACGGGTTTTTCCGTGATGGAAATGAGCCACCGTTCGGATATGTTTTTGAGCATCCTGCATCATGCCGAACAAGACCTGCGGCAGCTTTTGAACATTCCGTCCGACTATAAAATCCTGTTTTTACAGGGCGGGGCGACCACGCAATTCAATATGGCGGTTTTGAATATGGCACGCGGTTTCCGCACCGCCGACGCGGTGGTAACGGGCAACTGGAGCCGTACCGCCTATGAGCAGATGGGGCGGCTGACCGATACGGAAATCCGTTTGGCGGCGCACGGGGGCGAGCAATATGCCTATAAAAACCTGCCTGCGGTGGAGGATTGGGATGTCGATCCGAATTCCGCATTTGTCCATTTTGCGATTAATGAAACCGTAAACGGCCTGCAGTATCAAAACGTCCCCAAGCTTTCAGACGGCCTGCCGCCGCTGGTGTGCGATATGTCGAGCGAAATTTTGTCGCGCGAGTTTGATGTATCCGATTACGGCTTGATTTACGCAGGCGCGCAAAAAAATATCGGTCCGGCCGGTGCGACCGTGGTCATTATCCGCGAGGATTTACTCGAGCGTTGTCCGAACGATATTCCCGATGTGTTCAACTACCGTTCGCACATCAACCGCGACGGTATGTACAACACGCCGTCAACTTACGCGATTTATATGTCGGGGCTGGTGTTCCGCTGGCTGCAGACGCAGGGCGGTGTGAAAAAAATTGAAGCGGTCAATCGGATAAAGGCGCAAACCTTATACGAGGCGATAGACAGCAGCGGCGGTTTTTACATCAACGATATTCATCCTGATGCGCGTTCCAAAATGAACGTGGTCTTCAAAACCGCGAGCGAGGATTTGGATCGACGCTTTGTGTTGGAAGCCGAGTTGCAGGGCTTGTGCCTGCTTAAGGGCTATAAAACCGTCGGCGGTATGCGTGCCAGCATTTATAATGCGATGCCGCTCGAAGGCGTGCGGGCTTTGGCAGATTTTATGCGCGATTTCCAACGGCGTTACGGTTGATGTCCCGATGCCGTCTGAAAGCGGTTTGCGGCTTCAGACGGCATCGGCTGTTTCGGCGTTTTCCGGCGGCGTTCCGGTGCGGCGGTAGGGGGTAAGGCTGCGCTGCCGGTGTTTTTATTCCGGGCGTGATGCTGTTTGCGCCGGACTGTCCCGCCGGGTTTTTCAAATATGAAATGTGTTGCCCCCGCTTTTCCGGCAAGGGCGTTTTCCGCCCGGTTCGAATCTTGCTTCCGATGTTTTTATGTCTGCCGGATGTTTGAATGGCGGGTAGAAACCCCGCACAGCCGCCGTTTTCTTGCCCTGCTTTGCTCCGTTGCCTTATAATTAAGAATCTTTTTCAATAATCCGGATTCCAAATGCCGGATGCCTTTTCCAACCCTTATCCGACACATTCCAAATGATAAAACCGAACCTGAGGCCGAAGCTCGGCTCTTCCGTGCTGATTGCCTTCCTTTCCCTGTATTCTTCGCTGGTATTGAATTACGCCTTTTTTACCAAAGTTGTCGAGCTTCATCCTTTTAACGGCACCGGGGCGGATATCTTCCTCTATACGATGCCGGTGGTGCTGTTTTTTTTAAGTAATTTCGTTTTTCACGCCATTGCCCTGCCTTTTGTGCATAAGGTATTGATTCCGTTGATATTGGTTATCAGTGCGGCGGTATCTTACCAAGAAATATTTTTCAATATCTATTTCAACAAGTCGATGTTGAATAATGTCTTGCAAACTACGGCTGCCGAAAGCGCGCGCCTGATTACGCCGGGTTATGTGCTGTGGATTGTATGTTTGGGCGTATTGCCCGCGCTGGCGTATATCGCCGTCAAGGTCAAATACCGCGTTTGGTATAAGGAGCTTTTGACGCGCCTTGTGCTTGCCGCCGTTTCCTTTTTGTGCGCGTTGGGCATCGCGATGTTGCAATATCAGGATTACGCCTCGTTTTTCCGCAACAATAAATCAGTAACCCATTTGATTGTGCCGTCTAATTTCATCGGCGCGGGCGTGTCGAAATACAAAGATTGGAAGCGTTCCAATATTCCTTATACGCAATTGGATATGGCGGTCGTGCAAAACCGCCCGGCCGGCAGCCTGCGCCGTTTCGTGGTGCTGATCGTGGGCGAGACCACGCGTGCCGCCAACTGGGGTTTGAACGGTTACAGCCGCCAAACTACGCAGCTGCTTGCCGCGCGCGGCGATGAAATTGTCAATTTCCCGCAGGTCAGAAGCTGCGGCACATCGACCGCGCACTCCCTGCCGTGTATGTTCTCAACCTTCGACCGCACGGATTATGACGAAATCAAAGCCGAACACCAAGACAACCTGCTGGACATCGTGCAGCGCGCCGGCGTGGAAGTTACCTGGTTGGAAAACGATTCCGGCTGCAAGGGCGTGTGCGGCAAAGTGCCGAATACCGACGTTACCTCGCTCAACCTGCCCGAATACTGCCGCAACGGCGAGTGCCTCGACAATATCCTGCTGACCAAGTTCGACGAAGCCCTCAACAAAAATGATAAAGACGCGGTTTTGATTCTGCATACCATCGGCAGTCACGGGCCGACGTATTACGAACGCTATACCGAAGCCGAACGCAAATTCACGCCGACCTGCGACACCAACGAAATCGACAAATGCGCCCGCGCCACGTTGGTTAACACTTACGACAATACGGTTTTGTATGTGGACCAGTTTATCGACAAGGTTATCCGCAAACTTGAAAACCGCGACGATTTGGAAAGCGTGGTGCATTATGTTTCCGACCACGGCGAAAGTTTGGGCGAAAACGGGATGTACCTGCACGCCGCGCCTTATGCCATCGCGCCTTCCGGACAGACGCATATCCCGATGGTTATGTGGTTTTCCAAAGCCTTCCGCCAACACGGGGGCATAGATTTCCAATGCCTCAAGCAAAAAGCGGCGGAAAACGAATATTCGCACGACCACTATTTCAGCACGGTATTGGGGCTGATGGACATTTCAAACAGCCAAACCTATCGGAAGGATATGGATATATTGGCAGCCTGCCGCCGTCCGCGCTGATGCCGGATATGCCGTCTGAAGCCTTCAGACGGCATATGTGTCCGAACACCCGACCGACGACCGGAGTATAACGATATGGATGCTTTAAAATTATTGACGAACCGCCGATCTTCCAAAAAGCTGAAGCCCCCCGCCCCCGATGCGGCGGAGTTGGAACAAATATTGCAGGCGGCAACCCAAGTTCCCGACCACGGCAATATGCGCCCCTTCCGCTTCACCGTCATCCGGACCGAAGCCGGATTGCAACGTTTCCGCCGTATCTTGGCGCAGACGGTTACCGAATTGAATTTCGGCGCGGAGGCGTTACAAAAGGCTGAAAAAGTAGGCAATATGGCGCCGATGGTCATCGGGGTAACGTTTGCGCCCAACCGGGAAGTCGCCAAGCCGAAGCCGGAATGGGAGCAGATGCTGACGGCAGGCTGTGCGGCGTATGCCTTGCAGCTGGCGGCAACGGCGCAAGGTTTCGATAATGTGTGGATAACGGGAATGTGGGTCAACAGCCCCCTGTTGCGTGAGGCTTTCGGATGTGCGGATAAGGATAAAATCATCGGGCTGATGATGGTCGGTACGCCGACAGAGGAAGCGCATAAGCCCAAAAATACCGATTTGGAAGCGTTTGTCAGCCATTGGTAAACGGAATCTCAAATAAAATGCCGTCTGAAAGGCTTTCAGACGGCATTTTGTTTGAAAAATCAGTGCAAGCGCATAAGTTATAGCGGATTAACTTTAAACCGGTACGGCGTTGCCTTGTATTTGTACTGTCTGCGGCTTCGCCGCCTTGTCATGATTTAAAGTTAATCCACTATAAAACATCGGCGGTATTTTGTCAGGTTCGCTGCAAGATAAATCTGTTGTCCGGTAAGCATCTGCCGGATTGCGCGACTGTGAGACAACCCCATAATTTTTCAGGAAAAAACAGCGGTACTTTTCAGTACCGCCAAAGCTGCTTTGGTAATTGAAGGGGTTATCGGCTTGCGCAACGGAAGCCCAAGTTGTGCAAGACATATTTGGATTGCAGGCTGGTGCGGATGCCGTAGCGGAGGAAGGCGGCATAGTTGGACGAGTCGCTCGACCCGATAGACGCGCCGCTGCAAAACATTTGCGCGTTGGCATTGCCGGAAGAAAGCAGGCTGCTGTTGAAATCTTCCGTCCATTCCCAAATCAGACCGTGCATATCATAAACGCCCCAGTAGTTCGGGCGGCCTTTGCCGACATCGTGCAGGCCTTTCCGTCCGCCGTCGGCATACCAATCGAGAATAGTGCGGTTGTAGCCGGGTTCGTTTGAGCCGTTTTTCTGCGTGGCGGAAGCAAGTCCGGCAAATTCCCATTCGTCAATGGTCGGCAGGCGTTTGCCTTGTGCGGCGCAATAGGCGTTGGCGGCAAACCAGGAAATATTGGTTACCGGTTGTTTTAATTCGCCCGCCTTCGGCGCATAGCTGCGGCTGCCGTTTTTCATCCAATGCTTCAGGTAAGCGGGTTCTGCCTGTTTGGAACCGATCCTGCCTTTTTGCCATTGGGGGTGGCTGTTGACAAATTCGGCAAACTCGGCATTGGTAACGGGATATTTATCCAGTTTGAATGGTTTGACTTTAATCAGACCGGTATCTTTTTTCAGATAAAGCGGGCGGTAGCTGCCGCCTTCGATTTGAACCATTTCGGCAGCTGCCGCTTGAGTGCCGGCGAGTGCCGCACAGAGAAAGAGTAACCGGGTAAACTTCATATCATGCCTCCTGACAGGCAGTTAAAATTGATTTTTCAGACGGCATTTTAAACAAAAAGCCGCGAATGCCGTCTGAAGAATCAATCTTCCGAAAGGAAAGATTGGTTGTTAAAAAACCACTGCCGTGCGTAATGAAGTACGGCGGCAGTGGTTTGTCCTGCTAATGACGGGTATCCGATTTAATAAACGCTTTTTTCGGATGCAGAGGCTGCCGGGGCAGAAGCAGCCGGTGCGGAAGCAGCAGGGGCAGAAGCCGCGCCGCTGCCGGCGTAAGCGGTATCACTCAATTTTTGAGTCATGATTTCAGGGTTTTCCGCACCCTCTACTTTCAATTGCCCCAACGCGCCTTTGTTGAATGCGCGGAAGATGGAGTGGTCGACCAAAGTGTAGCTGCCTGGGATGTCGACTTTGAATTCGACGATGGCAGAACCGCCGGCAGGAACGATGGTGCTTTGTACGTTTTCGTTGATCAGTTTGCCGCCTTCAACATAAACTTTGTCGAAGATTTCGCCGATGACGTGGAAGGAAGACACCAAGTTCGGGCCGCCGTTACCGACGTACATACGCACGGTTTCGCCTGCTTTGGCTTTCAGCGCGTTATCGCCGGCGATAGAACCTACATGACCGTTGAATACGACGTATTCAGGCTGTTCGGCAACGGCTTTGTCCATATCGAACGGTTGCAGACCTTGAGCGCCTTTTTTGCCTTTGGTGTAGAAGTCGCCTTGGACGATGTAGAACTCTTTATCCACTTTCGGCAGGCCTTCTTTAGGCTCGACCAAAATCAGACCGTACATACCGTTGGCGATGTGCATACCGACCGGCGCAACGGCGCAGTGGTAGATGTACAGACCCGGTTGCAGGGCTTTGAAGCTGAATGTGGAAGTGCGACCCGGGGCGGTAAAGGTTGCGGCTGCACCGCCGCCCTGACCGGTTGCGGCGTGGAAGTCGACGTTATGGGGAACGGTAGAAGACGGGTTGTTGGAGAATTCGACTTCAACCGTATCGCCTTCGCGTACGCGGATCATACGGCCCGGAACGTCGCCGTCAAATGTCCAGTAGCGGTATTCCACCCCGTCGTCCATTTTCATGGTTTTTTCGACGGTTTCCATTTTTACGCGTACTTTGGCAGGATAGTCGCGGTCGATTGCGGGAGGTACTTCAGGAGCGTGGGTGGTAACTGCATCGATGACGGGCAGTTCGCCTGCAGGCGTTTCGGCGGCAGCTTGTGCGGCGGAACTTGCGGCTTCTGCGGAAGCGGCAGGGGTTTCGGCAGGGGCTTGAGCAGCTTGTTCGCCACCGCAGGCGGCTAAAGCAAACATAGAAGCGATAATTGCAGCTAAGGCTTGGCGTTTCATGATGTTTTCCTTTTGTAAGAAAAGTAAATTGTCCTGAAAGGATTGGTTAAGAACTGATGTGATTATGCGGTTGCTTACCTATGTATATTTTGATTTAGGTCAAGTAATTCAATAAATATGAACTTAAAATGACACTTCTAATACTTTATAACTACTAAAAATTACAATGAATAGACTGATTTGCTAGGGGCTTCGGCAGAGCAGGCAAAGGCAGGGTAATTTCCGAGTAAAGAATAATGATAGTTATTATCATATATGTATTTGTTTTATATGTGAGTTTGTTTGAACAAATGTTTATTTGCGCGGTAAACCGTGCTACAATCTTTAACATTCATATTCTGTGAATTTTAAACAACTGCTTTATTAAAAGGAGCTCTTAAAATGGGACAGTACAAGAAGCTGTGGTACTTGCTGTTTGCCGTTCTGGCGGTATGCTTTACCATTCTTGGCTATATGGGCAGCGAGGTTTATAAGAAAGCCCCGCCTTACCCCGAACAGGTCGTTTCCGCATCAGGCAAAGTGCTGATGACGAAAGACGATATTTTGGCAGGTCAGTCTGCGTGGCAGAGTACCGGCGGTATGGAAGTCGGTTCGATTCTGGGTCACGGCGCATATCAGGCTCCGGACTGGACGGCCGACTGGCTGCATCGTGAGTTGTCCGCTTGGTTGGATTTGACCGCGCAACAGACTTACGGCAAAAAATTCGATGAAGTTTCCCCTGAAGAACAAGCCGTTCTGAAAACCCGACTGGCTGACGAATACCGCAACCAAAGCCGTGTGAAGGAAGACGGTTCTGTAGTCATCAGCGATACGCGCGTGAAAGCCATCGAAAGCATCCTGCCTTATTATCACGGCGTTTACGGCGACGATCCCAAGTTGCAAACCACCCGCGAACACTTTGCAATGAAAAACAACACATTGCCAAGTCAGGAAGCGCGTGAAAAACTGTTCGACTTCTTCTTCTGGACTTCTTGGTCTGCTTCGACCAACCGTCCCGGCGAGGTCTTTACCTACACCAACAACTGGCCGCACGAGCCTTTGATTAACAATGTACCGACTACTGAAAACTACATGTGGTCGTTTACCAGTGTTGTACTGCTCTTGATGGGCATCGGTTTGTTGATGTGGGGTTATTCCTTCCTGACCAAACACGAGGAAGTGGAAGTGCCGTCTGAAGACCCGATTTCCAAAATCCAACTGACCCCTTCGCAAAAAGCATTGGGCAAATACGTCTTCCTGACAGTTGCCCTGTTTGTGGTACAAGTATTGCTGGGCGGTCTGACCGCGCACTACACCGTCGAAGGTCAAGGTTTCTACGGCATCGATGAGGCGTTGGGCTTTGAAATGTCCGACTGGTTTCCCTATGCCCTGACCCGTACTTGGCACATCCAATCCGCCATCTTCTGGATTGCAACCGGCTTTTTGACGGCAGGTTTGTTCCTCGCGCCGATTGTCAACGGCGGCAAAGATCCCAAGTTCCAACGTGCAGGCGTGAACTTCCTCTATATCGCCCTCTTCATCGTGGTCGGCGGTTCTTACGCGGGCAACTTCTTCGCGTTGACGCACATCCTTCCCCCCGAATTGAATTTCTGGTTCGGACACCAAGGTTACGAATACCTCGATTTGGGACGTTTCTGGCAACTTCTGTTGATGGTCGGTCTGTTGTTGTGGCTGTTCCTGATGTTGCGTTGCACTATCTCTGCCTTTAAAGAAAAAGGCGTGGATAAAAACCTGCTGGCGATCTTTGTTGCTTCCATGGTTGGTGTTGGTGTGTTCTACGCACCGGGCCTGTTCTATGGCGAAAAATCTCCGATTGCCGTAATGGAATACTGGCGCTGGTGGGTGGTTCACCTGTGGGTGGAAGGTTTCTTCGAAGTGTTCGCTACCGCTGCCTTCGCATTTATCTTCTACAACATGGGCTTTGTCCGCCGTAGTACCGCTACTGCTTCTACCCTGGCTGCAGGTGCTATCTTCATGCTGGGCGGTATCCCGGGTACGTTGCACCACTTGTATTTCTCCGGCTCTACTTCTGCTTCTATGGCAATCGGTGCCTGCTTCTCCGCTTTGGAGGTAGTACCGCTGGTATTGCTGGGCCGTGAAGCATACGAACACTGGTCTTACCAACACTTGTCCGATTGGGCGAAACGTTTGCGTTGGCCGCTGATGTGCTTCGTGGCAGTCGCCTTTTGGAATATGATCGGTGCCGGCGTATTCGGCTTCCTGATCAATCCGCCGATTTCCCTGTTCTATATCCAAGGTTTGAATACTTCTGCCGTTCACGCGCACGCCGCCTTGTTCGGTGTGTACGGTTTCTTGGCTCTGGGCTTCGTATTGCTGGTTGCCCGTTATTTGAAACCGAACGCGCAGTTTGATGACAAACTGATGACTTGGGGCTTCTGGCTGCTCAACGGCGGCTTGGTCGGTATGATTGTTATCAGCCTGCTGCCTGTCGGCGCGATTCAGGCATACGCCTCCATCACGCACGGTCTGTGGTATGCCCGCAGCGAAGAGTTCCTGCAAATGGAAATCCTCGATACCTTGCGTTGGGTACGTACGGCAGCTGACTTGATCTTTATCGGCGGTGCAATCTGCGTTGCCATCCAAGCTACTAAAATCGTATTCGGCCGGGACAAATAAGTTTTAGCCTGAAAATGGAAACCGCACCTGCCATCAGGTGCGGTTTTTTTACAGGGAAATGCCGTCTGAAGGCTTCAGACGGCATTTGTCCGTTTGCGGGTTTATTCCGAAATATCGGCAACACCGCTTTCGGGGAAGATAGGCAAATTCGGCGGTGGGAGCAGAGTATCCAAAGTCAGGGCGGACGCATCGAGTGTGGGGTAGCCTTCAAACGCGACCGAATAACCGCCGTTTCCGTTCATACGGATTCGGGCGTGCGCGCCCAGCGGGAAAGTAATTTTGTCGGCAATATGTCCGAACGGGAAACCTGTCAGCACAGGAATTTTTGCCGTACGCGAAATATGGTTGACCACGGTAGAAAAATCATAAGACGAATCGTATACATCGCGGATATTGCCCATACGGAAATCGCCGAACACGATGGCGCGTTGTTTGTCCAAAATACCCGAAAGATACAGCGTATTGAGCATACGTTCGATGCGGTAGGGCTGTTCGCCGACATCTTCGAGAAACAAAATGCCACCGTCGATGTCGGGCATATAAGGCGTACCGGCGAGCGAGGCGAGGACGCTTAAGTTGCCGCCCCACAACGTGCCTTCGGTTTCGACATTGGCGCGTTGGATATAAGGAACATCAACGGTTAGGCGGTTTTGGGTTGCCCCCTTGATAAAGGCATCCATCGTAAACACGCTGGGGGAGGGTTTGCCGAATTCGCTGTATGCCATCGGACCGGCAAAACTCATCATATTGCCTTTTGCCAAGAGTGCCAGCTGGACGGCGCAAACATCACTAAAGCCGAAAAACAGCGTACCGCGTTCGCGCATTCTTGCGCCGAGCGAGGCAAAATCAATATGCGGCAGAATGCGTGCCGCACCATAACCGCCGCGCAAACCCATCAGGACTTTCGGCATAGCAACGCGACCGGAAGCGACATCTTGGAAATCGGTGGCACGTTGTGCATCCGTACCGGCAAACCGTTGGAAGCGGCGGCTGCCCGCCTGTTGGTTGGTTACGGTAAAACCGGCATTGTAAAGGCGGGTCAATGCAGTATTGACGCGGTTGATGTCTTCGGCAAAGCCTGAGGAGGCGACAATACGCAGAAGATTGTCGGCAGAATTAGAATGGCGTGGTGGTTCGGGGTACACGGTTCGGGCTTTCGCAACAGGGTGAGAGGGAGAGGATGGGGTATTGTTTGAAGCAGGCGCAGTACCGCAAGCCTGAAGCAGTCCCGCGCCTGCGGCGGCGGTGCAGGTTTTCAGAAAACGGCGGCGGGAGGTCGGTTCGGTCATAATTTCCCTTTCATACGGTTTCAGACGGCATCGGCGGGCTTAAAGCAGCTTTTTAAGTTGTTCCGTCCAATCTTGCGGCAGGGTCATACCGTGTTTCCGGACTGGGTTTGCCCAAATCGGCGCAGGGAAAGACGCATCGTTTTCAAAGCGGGCGATAATATGCCAGTGCAGGTGCGGCACGACATTGCCCAAGCTGGCGAGGTTGATTTTTGCCGGCCGGAACACTTGGCGCATAGCGGCTTCGACTTTGTACACCATTTCCATCAATTCGCCGCGTTCGGCAGCCGAAAGGTCGGTCATTTCGGCAATATGCTTACGCCAAATGACGCGGCAGAATGCAGGCGAACCACTATCGTTATGGACGGCGATGACGCGCAGCTTGGGGGTTTGCAGCAAAATATCTTCATCTTGTGCCGTACAGATGGGGCAGGGTTGGGCGGTCATTTTTCCTTATTCCTGAAAGTGTTTAAAAAACGGTAGGGCAATTTCTGATATAGTGGATTAACAAAAATCAGGACAAGGCGACGAAGCCGCAGACAGTACAAATAGTACGGAACCGATTCACTTGGTGCTTCAGCACCTTAGAGAATCGTTCTCTTTGAGCTAAGGCGAGGCAACGCAGTACTGGTTTAAAGTTAATCCACTATAGTTTAATTTGTCTGTCCGCATTGCCGCTAATTGTACCACTTCATCGTGTTTCCTTTTCGGTTGAAACCCCGCCACTCGGACATCTGTCCTTCGGGGCGGCAGGATCAGACTTTATTCGGGAGGGGAGTAACCCCTTCCAAATCAGGACGACACATAGGGTGGTGCTTTATGTGTCGTCCTGTGTGTTGAAACATATCGGACGCATTTGAACAGTGATGCGGCAAACTGTTTTAGCGGCAGGCAAGAGATGCCGTCTGATGCCGTCTGAAGCCCCTTAGCCGTCATTCCCGGGTAGGTAGTTGCTACGGTCACTAAAATCCCGTCATTCCCTCAAAAACAGAAAACCAAAATCAGAAACCTAAAATCCCGTCATTCCCGCGCAGGCGGGAATCTAGGTCTGTCGGCACGGAAACTTATCGGGTAAAACGGTTTCTTTAGATTTTACGTTCCAGATTCCCGCTTTCGTGGGAATGACAGTGGAGGACGATGCCGTCTGAATCCCATTAGCGGTTTCAGACGGCATTTTCTTGTCGGTGCGGCAGTCAGGAAAACTGCGCTGCGCCACGGTTTGCCAAATCGTCGGCGCGTTCGTTTTCGGCGTGTCCCGCGTGTCCTTTCACCCAAGTCCAACTGACTTGGTGCCGTCCGACCAGCGCGTCGAGTTCTTTCCACAAGTCGTCGTTTTTGACGGGCTGTTTGGCGGCGGTTTTCCAGCCGTTGCGCTTCCAGCCGTGTATCCAGTTTTCCATACCGTTTTTGACGTATTGCGAGTCGGTGCAGATGATGACGGTGCAGCGGCGTTTGAGCGATTTCAGCCCTTCGATGACGGCGGTCAGCTCCATACGGTTGTTGGTGGTTTGCGCCTCGCCGCCGAAAAGTTCTTTTTCGCGGCTGCCGTAGCGCATCAACACGCCCCAGCCGCCCGCGCCGGGATTGCCTTTGCACGCGCCGTCGGTGTAAAGGTAAACAGGTGTGTCCATATTGTGCCTTTGTGTGGTGTCCGGCGTGATTATAAGCGGTTTGCGCGCCGTGCCGTCTGAAAGATTGCGGCGGATTGAAATAGGCATATAATGTGCAACTTTATTTTTGAATATGAAGGAGCGGATAGTGGGTCAAAGTGGCGAGTTGTTTTGTTTCGGACAAATGCCCGTATGGAAAGTGGAAAACCTGCCGGAAGTTTTGTTGTCGGGTTATGCGTCCGAAGAAGGGGAGTGGGTCTGTCTGAATGTGTTGCAGGGCGATGTCGAAGTCCGCACGCAGGACGGGGTGACGGAGGTTTGGTCGGCGGAAAGCGACGATTGCGTGTTTGCGCCGCAGCAGGTGTTTTCTGTCAAACCGAAAACGGACGATGCCGAAATCCGTTTGTCGCTGTATTGCACGGCGGCAGACTATTTTCACAAAAAATACGGGATGAGTGCCACGCATTCTGCGGTCGCGGCGGCACAGGATACCGTACCGGCGGGCAGGGCGTTGGATATGGGCTGCGGACAGGGGCGCAACGCGCTGTTTCTCGGTTTGAAGGGGTTTGACGTAACCGCCGCCGATTGCAATCCCGCCGCCTTGGCAAACGTGGCGGAGCTGGCAGAGGCGGAGGGCTTGAACGTCCGCACGCTGGAATATGATTTGAACGCCGCCGCCTTGCAGGATGAGTTTGATTGTATTGTGGCAACAGTGGTGCTGATGTTCCTGATGCCGCAGCGCGTGCCTGACGTGATTGCCGATATGCAGGCGCATACGGCGGCGGGCGGGTACAACTTAATCGTATCGGCAATGGATACGGCGGATTTCCCTTGTCCGATGTCGTTCCCTTTTAAATTTAAAGAGGGAGAGCTGAAGGATTATTATCGGGATTGGGAGCTGGTCGAATATAAAGAAGAATTGGGCGCGATGCACGCCAAAGACGAAAACGGCAATCCGATACGGTTTAAATTTGTAACGATGCTGGCGAAAAAACCAGGATAAGCCGCGCCGGACGATGCCGTCTGAACCCGAAAAGGCGTTCAGACGGCATTTTTACGTCTAGTCCCGATACGCCCAATGATTGACCGGCCCGTGTCCCGCGCCGATTTCCAAAGGGTTTGAGATTGCCGCCGTGATGTAGGCCTTGGCAGTCTGTACGGCTTTGCAAACGTCTAAGCCTTTTGCCAACTCGGCGGTAATGCAGGCGGAAAACGTGCAGCCCGTGCCGTGCGTGTGGGCGGTCGGAAAGCGCGGGCTGTCCAATTCCAGCGTTTCGTTTTGCGTAAACAGCCAATCCGTGCAGCGTCCGCTTGTGCTGCCGTTCAAATGTCCGCCTTTGATGACGACATTTTTGACACCGTAATCAAGCAGGATTTTTGCCGCGCGTTCCGCATCTTTGCGGCTTTCGATATGCACGCCCGTCAAGGCTTCCGCCTCGGGCAGGTTGGGGGTCAGGATGTCCGTGTCAGGCAGCAGCAGGCGCGTCAGTGCCGCAACGGCGGAATCCTGCAACAGCGGCGCACCGCCTTTGGCAATCATCACAGGGTCGAGTACGCGCCTGCCGAAGTCGCAGTGTTTCAGCTTGTCGGCAACACATTCGATGATTTCCACCGTGCCGAGCATTCCTATTTTGTAGGCGCGGATGTCAAAGTCTTCCCTGATTGCTTGGATTTGTGCGGTGATGGTTTCGGTCGGGACGAGGTGCACCGCCGACACGCCCAAGGTATTTTGCGCGGTAACGGCGGTGATGACACACGTTCCGAACACGCCGCGCATCTGAAACGTTTTCAAATCCGCCTGAATGCCCGCACCGCCGCCCGAATCCGAACCGGCGATGCTTAGGGACTGTACGAAAGAGCCTTTCATTATGTTTCCTTTTCGGTTGAAACTCCGCCCTTTGTGGTAGAGTCAGACTTTGTTTGGAAGGGGTGTAACCCCTTCCGAATCAGGACGGCACATAGGGCGGTGCTTTATGTGTCGTCCTGTGTGTTGAAACCTTAATATTGCGTCCGATAAAAAGGGCTACTGCCTATAAAAAAGCACGGCGATGCCGTCTGAAAACCGCAGCGCGGGGTTTGTGGTGCATTATATGTCGTATTGCAGGACAAGGCACAGGGCAGGGCGGCAGGGTGCATCGTAGGATGGGCTGTAGGGTGGGCTTCAGCCCACCACTCCCGCCACCCAATTAACCCAACCAACTCCTACCGCCCCCGCCAATCCCGCCATTTCGTAAACCGCGTCAGGCGGACGTTCCTGCCTGCTCCAACCCTCGATTTCCCGATGCCTTCGGATGCGGGGTTGCATTTATCGGTTTGGGTGGAAACGGCGGGATTGGTGGGCTGAAGCCCACCCTACAGCCCACCCTACGATATAAAGAAAATACCACCAAGCGGTATGGAAGCGGAAACAATGGTAGGGTGGGCTTCAGCCCACCGCTTCAGACGGCATCGTCCCACCGTCCTTCCCGCGAAAGCGGGAATCCAGACCATTGGGCGGCGGAAATATTCAAAAGTCGTCTGAAAGTCCGAGATTCTAGATTCCCGTTTTCACGGGAATGACGAAGGGTGCGGGAATATTCAAAGGTTATCTGAAAATTTAGAGGTTCTAGATTCCCGTTTTCACGGGAATGACGAAAAGTTGCGGGAATGACGGAGTTTCAGACGGCATCCGCGCCCACCGTCATTCCCACGAAAGTGGGAATCCAGACCTGTCGGCACGGAAACTTATCGGATAAAACGGTTTCTTCAACCCTACGCTCTAGATTCCCGTTTTCACGGGAATGACGAAAAATTGCGGGAATGACAAAAAATTACGGGAATGACGAAGGGTGCGGGAATGACGATTCATAATAAAAAAACCTGCTTGAAACAAGCAGGTTTTTGAATTGGCACGCCCACGGGGATTCGAACCCCGGTTGCCGCCGTGAAAGGGCAGTGTCCTAGGCCTCTAGACGATGGGCGCGTGAAGGTGCGTTATTTTACAAGGCTTCGGAAACTTGTCAAGCCTGTTGCGTAAAACCGATGGTGGAAATGTAAATTTCTGCCGGTTTAAATATATAAAATCTATAAATATCAACAAATTGATTGTATTTTTTTTTTTTTTTTTTTTTTTTTTTTTTTTTTTTTTTTTTTTTTTTTTTTTTTTTTTTTTTTTT
>NZ_CAUJNZ010000016.1:0-38406 GCF_963392925.1 Neisseria polysaccharea | reverse complement strand
AAAGAGCGTTTGAACTGCTTTATCACCGCCGCTTCGTCAGTGGCGAAGAACCGAACTATACGCTTGAAGAGATTTGCGGTCAACCGTTTTCTTGAAAAATTTTTATAAAAATATTTATCATATTGTTTATAAATTAATTTATATTTATTAACCTGCTTTTGCCATATAAAATTCTTCCAGCGCATGAGAGATATTTTCAGCCTGCCATGCATTTTTCAAAGGTGCAGTAATTTCGATTTCTTGTTGTTGATAGGTAAATTGTATTTTCCATGCATACAGGAACGTAGTTTCGGATTCTGTCCCTCCATATAAGCGGTCCCCCAAAATAGGACTGCCCAGACTTTTCATTGCCACTCTCAGCTGATGTGTCTTACCCGTATGAGGCTCAAGAATGAACAGCCGCATTTTTTCACTGATACGTATACTGAAAAAACGGGTAACGGCAATATTTTCCATATTGCGCGTCAGCTTCCACATCCCGCGCCTGGATTTTTCCATACCGCCTTTTATCCATCCTTGTTTTTTGGACGGTTTGCGGTCGGACAAAGCCAAATAGGTTTTCTTCATTTTCCTTTCGGCAAATTGTGCGGCAAGAACAGCGGCACTTTGGGGATTAAGGGCAAACAGCAATATGCCTCCGGTCTGTTTGTCCAACCTGTGCAGCAACCATACCTTTTCTACACCCAACTGTGCCGCAAGTGTTGCCGTCAGGCTGACTTCGCCGTCGGAACGGTGGACGGATATGCCTTGAGGTTTATTGATGGCGACAAAATCTTGGTGTCTGAATAAGATTTCCCACATATTTGAACCTGAATATATTTGACAGAAGCTTTCTGTCAGGCATTGTTGTGATGTTCTGCAATCATTTTTTGGTACACGGCCGGCGGCACATATCTTTTGACGGTTTCCATCCAGCCTTCCGGCCCGACCAAGCCTTTAACCATAGTGGACGACACTTCGGCGATTTCGCGCGGCGGCATAAGGAATACGGTGGATATTTCGGGGGCGAGGTCGCTGTTGATATGGCGCATGGAACGTTCGTATTCATAATCGGAGGCGGAACGGATGCCGCGTACGATGAATCCTGCATCTACCTCACGGGCGTAATGCACCAAAAACCGGTTTTCAAACACTTCAATTTTGACGTTTGGGAAGTTGTCGGTAATGGCGCACAACATATCCTGCCTTTCAGCGACGGTATAGGTGCTGCGTTTGTCGGGATTGATGCCGATGGCGACGATGAGTTCGTCAAACATAGATTGCGCCTGCCGTATCATCCACAGATGCCCCAATGTGGGCGGATCGAAACTGCCGGCATAAACGGCTCGGCGCGGTGTATTCGGTAACATTTGATTCCTTCCGACAGCATGGTCGACCGTATGTTGATGAATGTGTATCCGTATTGTATGCCCAAAACAAAATGCCGTCTGAAATAAGTGCTTTCAGACGGCATGGTTTGCATGGTGTTTCGCCTACATCAGTCATCGCCGTTTAAGGACAGCAGGATGTTGAGCAGGCTGCTGAAGATGTTGTAAAGCGAGATAAACAGTGTCAGTGCCGCGCTGATGTGGCTGTCTTCTCCGCCGTCGATGACGGTGCGCACCTGCCACATAATCATTAAGGAACTGAACAAGACAAAACCGGCGGAAATGGTCAGGGCAAGTGCGGGAATACCCAAAAACAGGTTGGCAATCACGGCGACCATCAGAATGACCGCGCCTACGGTCAGGAAGCGTCCGAGCGCGTTCATATCGAGCCGGGTTCGGCGTGCCAATGCGGACATCGTTAAAAAGACGGCGGCGGTCATCGCGGCGGCAATACCGACGATTTTCGCACCGTCGGCAATATGGAGCGCGTATTGCAGCACGGGGCCGATCAATACGCCCATACCGAATGTGAATACCATCAGCAGGGCAACGCCGGTATTGCTGTAACGGTTTTTCTCGATGAAGTGGATCATACCGTAGAAAAACGCCAACACGACGGCAAACCCTATCCAGCGCGAACCGAAGGCGGCGTAAAAATTGAAACCGGCATTGGCGGCAAGCACTGCGCCTGCGGCAGCCGGAATGAAAGAAAATCCGAGCAGGCGGTAGGTTTTCTGCAGGACGGTGTTTTTAGAAACCGTATGCGCGGTGTAGTCGTAAACGTCGTGTTGCATATCATCTGCTCCTGAAAGCGCGGTTGGAAATAACGGGGGATTTTAACATTGCCCAATGTCAAAATTTGTCCGGTTGCGTGAAGATAAAGTTGTCCGGCGTATTTTAAAGGCCGTCTGAAGCAGGTTCGGACAGCCTGTGTTCAAAACGGAAAACCGTTTATTGCGGAACATACCCCTGAACGGCATCCGCGCCGTCGCCGAAGAAATACTGCTCCATCTGCTGAGCCAAGTATTCGCGCGCGCGCGGATCGGCAAGGCTTAGGCGGTTTTCGTTAATCAGCATCGTTTGGTGGCGCGTCCACGCCATCCATGCTTCTTGCGATACGTTTTCAAAAATGCGTTTGCCCAATTCGTTGGGCAGCGGCGGGAATTTCATGCCTTCGGCTTCTTTGTTGAGCTTGACGCAGAATACCATGCGTGCCATAGCGGATTCCTTTGCTGTGTGTTCAGAAATAACGGGGTGATTTTAACCGATTAGGGGTACGGACAAAAGCCTTCTTATTCCCGATGATAGGGATGGTTGTGCAGGATGGAGGCGGCACGGTAGAGCTGCTCGGTCAGAAGGACGCGCACCATGCCGTGCGGCAGGGTGAGGCTGGACAGGCGCATCATCATGCGGGCCTGTTGTTTGAGGCGGTCGGTCATACCGTCCGCGCCGCCGATGACGAAGCAGACGTGTTCGCCGTTTTGCTGCCAGCTTTTGAGATGTTCCGCCAGCTCGACGGAGGTCGGTGCTTTGCCGCGTTCGTCAAGAACGACGAGGAACGCGCCTTGCGGTATGGCTTCGAGGATGCGTTTTTCTTCCGCCGCCATGCCTTGGGCGGCATTCACGCCCGCGCCGCGTTTTTCGGGTTTGATTTCTTTGAGTGCGTAGGCGACGTCGCGTCCGAAGCGTTTGGCGTATTCGGCGACGGCCTCATCAACCCAGCGCGGCATTTTGGTGCCGACTGCCAAAACGGTAATGTTCAATGCTTTCTCCCTTACAGGAAAATGCCGTCTGAACATTCAGACGGCATCGGGAATCAGTCTGCCGCGTGCCACGGCTTCTGCATTCCGGCGTGAAAACTCGGTTTCTCGCCGCCCCAAAGGGTGTCGATGTCGTAGAAATCGCGCACGGCAGGGAGCATAACGTGGACGACGAGGTCTCCTGCATCAACCAACGTCCATTCACCGCTGTCGCCTTCGGTGCTGAGGATTTCAAAACCGGCTTCTTTCAAATCGACGGCAACGTTGTTGGCAAGGGCTTTGACTTGGCGCGTACTGTCGCCGCTGGCGATAATCATTCTGGCAAACAGCGAAGTTTTGTCTTGCGTTTCGAGAACGGAAATATCTTTGGCTTTGATGTCTTCGAGGGCGTTGACGGCGACCTCGACCATTTTTTGCAGGTCTTGCAGTTCTTGCTCGTTCATTATGTTCCTAACGGGATGTTTTCAGACGGCATTATAGCCGTTCCTTACTGATTTGACTTTTCGGGTTGATGTTTTTCCTCAAAAATTACTCAATTAAGTACTAATCCCGCAGGATTATTAGTATTTTTTTATATCTATCTTTTAGATATTCACTTTTTGTTTCACTATATTTCAAACTGAAGTATTGAATCAATTCTGACTTATACATCATAGGTACAAAGTAAATGTATTCTTCGACCAAGTTAGTAAAGTATTCCGCAGAAGTCTTTTTAGGAGAGAGTTTAGGTATACTCATAAAATAGGCCCATTTATTCGGGAATTCCTCAAACATTTTCATCTTAGGGAGATGAAATGCTACAAAAAAAGCTACTCCCTTTCTTTGAATATTCGCTAACATAAGGCGATATATTTCCTCACTCTCAGGAAGCTTATACCTCCACATCATCATGCCAAGAGCAGATACTATACAGCGATTGATTTTACTGTTTTCCGCATACTTATTTGCTATTTGCACCAAAACACCCGCAAATTGAACATCTCTAAAAAGCTCCGTATAATAAGAAGACATTTCTTGCCTAGGCTGTTTCTCAAAATCAACAAGAAGCTTTTCGATCTCTTCGCTTGTTTGAATTTCCCAATTCTCAATATGATGCTTCAGTTCGATTATTTTATTAACTCGAAGTTTAGTTTTGCTGTTCATAATTTCTAGTGAGTATTATTTATCATAATTTTTCGTACAGCCGGTGTTCTCGGATATAACGGGCGGCGGCAGGTGGGATGCCGTCTGAAACACCGGCGCGGCGGATTTCCGTTGACGACACATTATGCATCGGGGCGGACAAGATGCGGACGCTGCCGTCCTGAAGGGACTTGCCCAGCCATGCGTGCAGTTCGCGCGGGGTTTGGTGCAGGCTGTCGCCCTGCCGCATGGCGACGGCGATATTGGTTTCGCGCACGAGCATCTGCCATTTTTTCCATGTGTGCAGCTTCATCAGGCTGTCGCTGCCCATCAGCCACCAGAGTTGCGCGGACGGGAACTGCTGGCGGAAAATTTGGACGGTGTCGAAGGTGTAAGTCTCGCCGTGACGGACGATGTCGCAGTCGCTAACGGCAAAACGCGCGTCTTCCGCCGTCGCCAGTTCGACCATGGCAAGGCGGTCGGCGGCGGAAGCGGAGGCGGCGTCTTTGTGATACGGGCCGCCTGCCGGCAGGAAAACAACCGTGTCCAACCCGATTTCATCGGCAAAGGCGCGGGCAATATGAAGATGCCCGTTGTGTATCGGGTCGAAAGTGCCGCCGAACAGTCCGATTTTCTTCATGATGTTTCCATTCCTTCCGATAAGTCCATGCCGTCTGAAACACTGCCGTCCACAATCAGGGTCAGTTTGCCGGTAACGGGATGGATGACCAATCCGTGAACGGCAATATGACGCGGCATCAACGGATGGCGGCGGATGAGTTCGACCGTATGGCGCACGCTGTCTTCGACGTTGTCGAAACCGGTCAGCCAGCCGTCGAGGTCGACACCTGCATAACGCAAGGTTTCGATACGGTCGTCGGGAATATTGCTTTCATGCACCTTACTGAGAAAGCCGGCCGCATTCAATCCCTGCATACCGCAATCGTGATGGGAGATGACCATGATTTCTTTGACTTTCAGTTCAAACACGGCAACCAGCAGGCTCCTCATGACCGAACCCCACGGATGCGCAACCAGCGCACCTGCATTTTTAATCAGTTTGGCATCGCCGTTCCTCAACCCCAAAGCATTAGGCAGCAGCTCGATAATCCGCGCATCCATGCAGGACAAAATCGCCAACTCCCTGCCGGGGTATTTGTCGGTAAAATATTTCTCATATTCGCCCGACTCGACAAACTTCTGATTATAGGAAAGGATTTCGCTCAACTCGCTCATTTTGCCGTCCTCTGAAAAAGGGTTCACATTATAACGTTTCCGTCCGTTTTCCGCCTTCGCCGTTGTCCAACAGCAGGAAAATGCACACCGCAAATGCCGACAACAGCAATGTCAACACCATTGCCCGCGCATAATTGTCCTCACCCGCACGCCCCAAATAGGCATAAATCAAAGTCGTCAACGTCTGCCATTCCGGACGCGACAGGAACAATGTCGCCGCAAATTCGCCCACGCAGGTTGCCGCCGCCAAAGTCAGGCCGCGCCGCAACGCCGGTTTCAAGAGGGGGAGCGTGATACGGTATGCCGTCTGAAAGCCGTTTGCGCCCAAACCCGCCGCCGCCCTGCCGTAATCCGGCGGCAGTGCATCCCAGGCCGATAAAACATCTTTTGCCACAAACGGATAAGCCAGCAGCGCATACATCGCCAGCAGCAACGGCAACGAAGCCGTCCACCCCGGATAAAGCAGCAGCACACCCGCCGAAACACAAACCGGCGACACCATAAACGGCAAAAACATCAGCCCGCGCATCCACGCCGACCGCCGCGCCGCCGCCGCATACATGACACCCAATACTGCCGCCGAAAATACCGCCGCAGCCGAGAAGCGCAAAGTATTCCACACCGCCTGCCACGTTTCACTTTCCATTAACACACGCCACGATTCACCGGCCGACCACGCTTTCACCACAATTGCCGCCAGCGGAAACAGGCAGCACACGGACAACACCGCCGCCGCAAACGCCAGCAGCACATATTCCCCGACCGACTGCGGTTCAGACGGCATCACAGGGGAAACTGCCTTATCCGAACCCGCGCGCCTGCCGAACCACGCATACAGCAATCCCGCCGCCGCCGTTACCCCCAACACCAGCCACACCAGCACCGAAGCAACCGCCATATCGAGTTCGAACATGACCAACTGGTAAATTTCCACTTCGACCGTGGCATAACGGCTGCCACCCAGCAGCAGTGCCAGCCCGAACCCGGAAAAACAATACAAAAAGACAAGGCACACGCCGCCGGCAAGCCACGGGCGCAAAACGGGCATTTCAATGTCCCAAAACCGCCGCCACGCCCCCGCGCCCAATGTCCGTGCCGTCTGAAGCCGTGCCGCAGGCACTTGAACAAACCCCTGATATGCCGCCCTGACCAACACAGGAAGGTTAAAAAACACATTGCCGTACAACAACAGATACGGCGTATCCTGCCAGCCGCGCCACAACAGACCGTCCGCCCCGAACAGAGCCAGCACGCCCACGCCCGCCACCAACGTGGGCATCACAAACGGCAGCATCAGCAGGCGCAGCACAAAAGTCCGCCCCGGGAACGCCAGCCGCGCCAGCACCCATGCGACAGGTACGCCCAAGGGAAGCACCAAGATACAGGTTGCCGCCGCCTGAAATACCGTCCACGCCAAACGTTTGAGCATATAAGCATCCGACAGTACCGCGCCCCATGCAAAACCGTCATATGCCGCCATCGCCCACAAAGGCGCAAGCACCATCGCGGTCAAAAAACACAGGGGCGGCAGCGCAACCAATCCGACAACCGCCCAACGCCGCATATCCATCCGTTTTCCCATTTCAAAACATAATGGCTGGATTGTACCCAAAGCCAATCAAAAATGACTGCACAATTTTATCCGTCCGCAGTCAAACCGCCGCCAACCGCCGGAATTCAGAGGCAAACACCGGCGCGGGTGCGTAACAAAGCAACCGAAACCGGTACGCCGAACCGGAAAACATCCGGAAAACATATTCAAACCCGAAACAAAATGCCGTCTGAAACCCTTTCAGACGGCATCGGATTCCTACCCGGCAGACGGTATCAACCCAAACTCAACAGCAGGTTGCGGAACGCGTTCGGGTCTTTGATAAACGTCATCTCTCCCTCCTGCGGAAAATGAAAATCCAACAGGCGTGACACCCAAAAACGGATGCAACCGGCACGTTGGGCGGTCGGGAAATACGCCTTTTCTTCGGCACTCAAGGGGCGCACGCCCTCATAACCGCCGATAAACGCCTTTTTCAACGCCTCATCCAACTTATTGTCCGCCGTCCTTGCCCAATCGTTGACCGCAATCGCCAAGTCATACATAAAATTGCCCCGGCAGGCATAATAGAAATCGATGAAGCCCGATACCTGACCGCCGTCAAGCAACACGTTGTCTTTAAACAGGTCGGCATGGATGATGCCCGAAGGCAGATGATTGCCGAGATTGTCCTTCAGCGCATCGATTTCGGAACACAGCAGTGCGGCATCGTCTTGCGACAGGACGGGCAGTAGCTGGGCGCACGCCTCCGTCCACCACGCATCGTAACGCGGGTTTTCCATTTCCAAAGGGAAATCGGCGGCGGCAAGGTGCATTTTGGCCAACATCGCACCGGTATGGAAACACTGCTCAGCCGTCGGCAGCGCGGTATCCGAACCTTTCAGGCAGGCAACCAGGCATGCGGGCTTGCCCGCCAAAACGGAATCAAGCCGGCCGTCTTTGCGCGCAACCGGCGCGGCAACCGCCACGCCCTTCATACTCAAATGCCGGTTAAGCTCCAGAAAAAACGGCAGCTCTTCCTGTTTCAACACTTCAAACACGGTCAGCACATAACGTCCCGAAGTCGTCGTCAGAAAATAATTGCTGTTGGTAATCCCCTGCGCGATACCCTGCAGGGAAACAAATTCCCCCAAATCGTAACCGCTCAGGAAGCCGCGCATTTCATCATCGGAAACACTGGTATAGACAGACATATCAACTCACTTGCTCAAAAACGGGCAAACCCGCCGTCAGAACGCCGGACGGCAGGCAAACATATAATTCACATCGGTCGAATCGCACAGGGCATAAGTTTGCGACAAAACATGGTAAGTCATACCCTTCGTATCCGCCACATCCAAGCCCGCCTGACGGCACATCCGCGCCAGCTCGGCAGGCGCGATGAATTTTTTCCAGTCGTGCGTGCCTTTGGGGACAAACTTCAACAGATATTCCGCCGCCACAATCAGATGCAGGTACGATTTCGGGTTTTTATTGATGGTGGAAAAAAACACCATGCCGTCCGGCTTGACCAGCTTGGCACAAGCACGCACGATGGCGGCGGGATCGGGGACGTGTTCCATCATTTCCATGCACGTTACCACATCGAACGAGTGCGGTTCCGCCTCGGCAAGGTCTTCCACGCGGATACATTCGTATTCGATATCGGCAACATTGTTCAAAGCCGCGTGCAGGCGGGCGGTTTCCAACGACTGCTCCGCCATGTCGATGCCTTTGACAAACGCCGCGCCGCGCTGCGCCATGCTTTCCGCCAGGATGCCGCCGCCGCAGCCCACATCCAAAACCCGTTTGCCGCACAAATCCGCGTGTCCGTCGATATAATCGAGCCGGAGCGGATTGATGTCGTGCAAGGACTTGAATTCGCCCGACTTGTCCCACCATTTGTCGGCAATCCGGCTGAATTTGGCAATTTCCTCTGCGTCCACATTATATTTTCTGTCAGACATCCTGCCTCCCATCATTCAAAAACACGGCGGCGTCCGCCGTTGCCCAAAAGGAAAAAGATTATACTATGGAACGTCATGCCGTCTGAACAGACTTTCAGACGGCATGACTGCAAACACCTTACAGCCCCCCGCACTTTACGGCATAATGGCGGCCACGCTTTTCGTCAGAAAGATAAAATATGTCAACCAAAACCCCTTCCCTGTTCGGCGGCGCGATGATTATCGCCGGTACGGTTATCGGCGCAGGCATGCTTGCCAACCCGACCGCCACATCCGGCGTATGGTTTACCGGCTCGCTGGCCGTGTTGCTGTACACCTGGTTTTCCATGCTTTCCAGCGGCCTGATGATTTTGGAAGTCAACACCCATTATCCTCACGGCGCCAGCTTCGACACCATGGTCAAAGACCTGCTCGGACGGAGCTGGAACATCATCAACGGCATCGCCGTCGCTTTCGTTTTATACCTGCTCACTTACGCTTATATCTTCGTCGGCGGCGACCTGACCGCCAAAGGCTTAGGCAGCGCGGCAGGCGGCGACGTTTCACTCACCGTCGGACAACTCGTCTTCTTCGGCATCCTCGCCTTTTGCGTGTGGGCATCCGCACGCTTGGTCGACCGCTTCACCAGCGTCCTCATCGGCGGCATGGTATTAACCTTTATTTGGGCAACCGGCGGCCTGATTGCCGATGCCAAAATGCCCATCCTCTTCGACACCCAAGCCCCCGTCGGCACCGGCTACTGGATTTATGTCGCCACTGCCCTGCCCGTCTGCCTCGCTTCCTTCGGCTTCCACGGCAACGTCTCCAGCCTGCTCAAATACTTTAAAGGCGACGCGCCCAAAGTGGCGAAGTCCATCTGGACGGGCACACTGGTCGCGCTGGTAATTTACGTCCTCTGGCAAATTGCCATCCAAGGCAACCTGCCGCGCAACGAGTTCGCCCCCGTCATCGCCGCCGAAGGGCAAGTCTCCGTCCTGATTGAAACCCTGTCCAAATTCGCCCAAACCGGCAATATGGATAAAATATTGTCCCTGTTTTCCTACATGGCAATCGCCACCTCGTTTTTAGGCGTAACCTTAGGTCTGTTCGACTACATCGCCGACATCTTCAAATGGAACGACAGCATCTCCGGCCGCACCAAAACCGCCGCGCTAACCTTCCTGCCGCCTCTAATTTCTTGCCTGCTCTTCCCCACCGGCTTCGTTACCGCCATCGGCTACGTCGGCCTGGCGGCAACCATCTGGACAGGCATCATCCCCGCCATGCTGCTCTACCATTCGCGCCAAAAATTCGGCGCAGGCAAAACCTATAAAGTTTACGGCGGCTTGTGGCTGATGGTTTGGGTCTTCCTTTTCGGCATCGTCAACATCGCCGCACAGGTATTGAGCCAAATGGAACTCGTCCCCGTATTTAAAGGATAAAGGCAAAATGCCGTCTGAAGCCCTGTTCAGACGGCATTTTCGCAACCGTTGCAGCCATGCGGCAAAAAGCTAACGGGCAATTTTCAAAACGTCGTACAGATAGTTGCGGTAATTTCCGACCAACTCCCGGTTCGGGCAGTCTTCCAACCCTCCGCCGCACAAACCGCGCATCGCCATATTCGCACGCATGAAGCCGTCTTTAGCTTCCAAACCCGCCGCCTCCATCAGCACGCCGCCTGCAAAGGCAAGGTCGAGGAAATCCTGCCGCTGTACGAATCCGCCGGCAATATTGCTCCTGACGGCAAACTGCGTTACATAATCCGGCTGCGCATAATCCCATTTCTTCCTGACGGACACGCCCTCAAACGGTACCTGATGATCGCCGAAATAACCGAAAACAAAGGGTTTGCCGCGTTCGTGCAGATAACGGTCGAAACTTTCCACTGCTTTGTCCAAATCGGCAATGCGCCCGATGTAGTCATTAAGTGCGGATACGGTTTTCGCATTCAAATCGGGCGCATCCAAATCAAACACATTGTCGGTATCCGTCCGATACGGTCCGTGCTCCTTCATGGTCAGCACATATACGAACATCGGTTGGCACACGTTTTCCAAATCGGGATGGCGTTTTTCGAGAATCATCCGCGCATACTGCATCATTTCCTCACTGGAAATATGCCACAGGTTTTTGCCCATCGGCGCGGGATAGCCCAAATCTTGCGGCTGGAACATCAGATTAAAGCCGAAATGGTCATATGCGGCCTTGGCATTGTAGTTGCCCTTGGTAAACGGCGAGAGTGCCACGCAAAAATAACCGTGTTCGCGCAGGTTGCGGACAAAACCGGTCTGCAAATGCGGTACGACCGAGTAAAACACGCCGCTTGCCAACGCGCCGAAATCTGTGGACGGAACACCCGCCAAAAACGCAAATTCGGACTTCCACGTTGCGCCGCCGAAAGTATGCACGCGCAAAGGTGAGGAAAATACGGTATCTTCCTGCCGTCCGAACATTTTCAAATCGGGAATCTTGGCGGCGGCAAAGTCGAAACAGTGCGGATCGAGCGTCGATTCCATCAGGGTAACGACAATATCGGGTTTTTCATCCGACATGCCGTACGGCTGGGTTTCAGACGGCATCTGTTTGGCAAACGCTTCCCCGTCGCCCTCGAACACGGGTACTTGGAAAAACACCGCCCGACAGGACATCGGCAGGTTCAAAAACACGTCGCGCCCGTCGTCCGGCAGCGAATCCAGCCACGTCTTTACCGCGCCCGGATGTTTGGAAAAATGCCACATCGACACGAACGCCGCCGCAAACAACGCCGCGCCTGCCCACCGCCACGGCACACCCAAAGTATCCGCACCGCTCCAGCCGAAAACCGCATATGCCGCCAAAGCCAGCAGCCCCGCCATACCGATAACCGCTTCCTTATAATGGAACAGCGTTTCCCAATTCCGCCAGTCGGCAATCAGCAAAAAGTCGGAAATCAACAACGGCTGTTTGTAATAATGGATTTTCAGCCTGTGGAACAGTATCAGCACCACAAACCAGACCGAAGCGAAATTCAAGGCGCGCTGCCACTGCGCCGTCAACATCAGCATACCGCCCGCCAAAAAGACAAACAGCGCGGACGCGAAAAAATACGTCCAGCGGTAGTGCGACCTGATAATCAGCACCAATGCCGCTGTTACAAACAAAAATAGGAAAGCATAGGCAACCATCCCGCCCCACTCCTCAAAACGGCATACCTGTGCCGTTGCGAATTATTATCGAAAGCGTGCATTATAAATGCAGCACAGGCGCATTTCCACCGATATTTCAGTATAATGCCATCCCCGAACCTGCCCAACCCAAAGGAACCGTGATGAAACTCATCATTCTCGACCGCGACGGCGTCATCAACCAGGACCGCGACGACTTCGTCAAATCCGTTGACGAGTGGATACCTATCGAAGGCAGCATGGATGCGGTGGCATTCCTGACGCAGGCAGGCTGCACCGTTGCCGTCGCCACCAACCAATCCGGCATCGGCCGCAAATATTTTACCGTTCAAGACCTCACCGAAATGCATGCCAAAATGCACCGCCTCATCCGTCAGGCAGGCGGGGAAATCGACGGCATCTGGTTCTGCCCGCATACCGGCGCCGACGGCTGCGGCTGCCGCAAGCCCAAACCGGGCATGATTGAAGACATCCTCGAACGCTTCAACGCCCAAGCTTCGGAAACTTGGCTGGTCGGCGACAGCCTGCGCGATTTGCAGGCAATCGATGCCGTCGGCGGAAAACCCGCGCTGGTTCTGACCGGAAAAGGCAAAAAAACGCTCTCCCAACACGGACATGAATTGCCCGAACACACACAGGTTTTCGATACCCTGCTCGATTTCTCACAATACATCATGCAGGAAAACGCCGCACCACAAGCCGACTGAACATACTGCATTCCGACAAGGCAAAACCATGCTCATCATCCGCAACCTGATTTACTGGCTGATACTCTGTTCCAGCCTGATTTTCCTCTTTCCCTTTATGCTGCTCGCCTCGCCTTTCCGGGACGGGGCGCACAAGATGGCGCGGGTCTGGGTCGGCATCCTCAACTGGTCGCTCAAACACATCGTCGGGCTCAAATACCGCATCATCGGCGCGGAAAACATTCCGGACCGCCCCGCCGTTATCTGCGCCAAACACCAAAGCGGCTGGGAAACGCTTGCCCTCCAGGACATTTTTCCGCCGCAGGTTTACGTTGCCAAACGCGAGTTGTTCAAAATCCCCTTTTTCGGTTGGGGTTTGAAGCTGGTCAAAACCATAGGCATAGACCGCAACAACCGCCGCGAAGCCAACGAACAGCTCATAAAACAGGGGTTGGCGCGCAAAAACGAAGGCTATTGGATTACCATTTTCCCCGAAGGCACGCGCCTTGCACCCGGAAAACGCGGCAAATACAAGCTCGGCGGCGCGCGCATGGCGAAAATGTTTGAGATGGACATCGTCCCCATTGCCCTCAACAGCGGCGAATTTTGGCCGAAAAATTCCTTTCTGAAATATCCGGGGGAAATCACCGTCGTCATCTGTCCGACCATCCCACACGCAAGCGGCAGCGAAGCCGAATTGATGGAAAAATGCGAACACCTCATCGAAACGCAACAACCGCTTATTTCCGGCAAAGGCCCATTTGCCGCCAAAATGCCGTCTGAAACCGCATGACCTCCTTGATCCACACTCTTTCAGACGGCATGGAACTGACCATAGAAATCAAACACCGTGCCAAGAAAAACCTGATTATCCGCCCTATCGGCACACATACCGTCAGTATCAGCGTCCCACCGCACCTGTCCGCCGCCGCCCTCAACCGCTGGCTGCGCGACAACGAAGCCGTCCTGCGGCGAACACTGGCAAAAACACCGCCGCACAATACAGCAAACCGGCTGCCCGAACATATCTGGTTCCACGGCAGGCAGCTTGCCCTCACCGCCCATCAAGACACGAAAATCCTGCTGATGCCGTCTGAAATCCGCGTTCCCGAAGACACGCACGACAAACAGGCGGCACTGTTGGCAACCTTTCTGAAACGGCAGGCTCAAAGCTACCTGCTTCCCCGCCTCGAACACCACGCCCGCACCACACAACTGTTCCCCGCTTCCTCCTCGCTGACCTCTGCCAAAACCTTCTGGGGCGTGTGCCGCAAAACCACAGGCATACGCCTCAACTGGCGGCTGGTCGGCGCACCGGAATACGTTGCCGACTACGTCTGCATACACGAACTCTGCCACCTCGCCCACGCCGACCACAGCCGCACCTTTTGGGAACTGACCCGCCGCTTCGCCCCCTACGCGGACGAAGCGAAACAGTGGCTCAAAATCCACGGCAGGGAACTTTTCGCCTTGGGTTGACGCTGCCCGGGCAGACATCCGCCAATTCAGGCTTCCGCCCAAACGGACATCCGGAAGGCAGCATCACAGCCGGCGGCACATACCGCTGCCGCCGCTTTCAGACGGTATTTTTTGCGTTTTTCGGGATGGAAGGGGAAGTGAAACGCCGTCAAACCGATAAATTTCTGCACCGACAGGTCTGGATTCCCGCCTGCGCGGGAATGACGGTTCGGGTATTTCTGACGATTCATCGAGCCGTAGGGTGAAATGTAGGGTGGGCTTCAGCCCAACGATTCCACCAATTTCACCGCATCAAAGGTTTTTGGGGAATAGGCGGTATTCGGCGGTTTCGGTTTCCGGCGGAGTTGGTGGGATTTTTGAAATCGTTGAAATTGGCGAAGTTGGTTGAAATCGGCGGAATTGCTTGGATTATGGGATTTGGTGGATGCGGTGGGCTGAAGCCCACCCTACAGCCCACCCTACAGCCCACCCTACAGCCCGCCACCTTACGCATCCGCCTTACGCATTTATCCTGCGCCTGCCGATATACCGCCATTCCCGCGCAGGCGGGAATCCAGGTCTGTCGGTGCGGGAACTTATCGGATAAAACGGTTTCTCCAACTCCGAGCCCTAGATTCCCGCTTTCTCGGGAATGACGATGAAAAGATTTTTGTTGCTTCGGATAAATTTTTGCCGCGTTGGGTTCTAGATTCCTGCCTTCGCGGGAATGACGGTAGAGCGGTTTCTGTTGCTCCCGATAAATGCCGCAATCTCAAATCCTGTCATTCCCTCAAAAACAAAAGACAGAAAAACAGAACCCTAAATCCCATCATTCCCATCTATGTGAATATAAAATTTTATTACTTTAATTATCGGTTGTTTCATCATTTTCACAAGCGAAAGAATGCCGTCTGAAGCCTTTTTTCCGGGCTTCAGACGGCATTTTTTGCTTGACGTTTTAGCTGTAAAGCTTCGCTCCTTTTTTGACGAACTCAATCGCTTTTTCTTCCATTCCTTGCTGTTGGGTTTTTTGCTTGTCAGCGTAGTCGCGCACTTCCTGCGTGATTTTCATCGAGCAGAATTTGGGGCCGCACATCGAGCAGAAGTGGGCGATTTTCGCGCCTTCGGCGGGCAGGGTTTCGTCGTGGAAACTTTCGGCGCGTTCGGGATCGAGACTGAGGCGGAATTGGTCGCGCCAGCGGAACTCGAAACGCGCCTTGCTCAGGGCGTTGTCGCGCAACTGTGCGCCCGGCCAGCCTTTGGCGAGGTCGGCGGCGTGGGCGGCGAGTTTGTAGGTAATAATGCCGGTGCGCACGTCTTCTTTGTCGGGCAGCCCCAAATGTTCTTTAGGGGTAACGTAACAAAGCATCGCCGTGCCGTACCAGCCGATATTGGCCGCGCCTATGCCCGAGGTGATGTGGTCGTAGCCGGGGGCGATGTCGGTAACGAGCGGGCCGAGGGTGTAGAAAGGCGCTTCAAAGCAGTGTTGCAACTCTTCGGTCATGTTTTCTTTGACGCGTTGCAGCGGCACATGGCCGGGACCTTCGATCATGACTTGTACGTCGTGTTTCCACGCTTTGCCGGTCAATTCGCCCAAGGTATGCAGTTCGGCGAATTGGGATTCGTCGTTGGCATCGGCAATGCAGCCGGGACGCAGGCCGTCGCCGAGGCTGAACGACACATCATACGCCTTCATGATTGCACAGATTTCGTCGAAATGCGTGTAGAGGAAGTTTTCTTTGTGGTGGGCGAGACACCATTTCGCCATAATCGAACCGCCGCGCGAGACAATGCCGGTGAGGCGGTTGGCGGTCATCGGCACATACCGCAGCAACACGCCCGCGTGTATGGTGAAATAGTCCACGCC
Source organism: Neisseria polysaccharea (assembly GCF_963392925.1). Classification (NCBI taxonomy): domain Bacteria; kingdom Pseudomonadati; phylum Pseudomonadota; class Betaproteobacteria; order Neisseriales; family Neisseriaceae; genus Neisseria; species Neisseria polysaccharea. The sequence continues at coordinate 22,269 of NZ_CAUJNZ010000016.1, read as the reverse complement.
TTGTTCCGCCTGTTCGATTAAGGTGTCGCGGAACAAATCCCAAGTCAGGTCTTCGGCGATGCCGCCGGTTTTTTCCAAAGCCTGATAGATGGGCACGGTGCCGATGGGGACGGGCGCGTTGCGGATAATCCATTCGCGCGTTTCGTGGATGTGCGCGCCGGTAGACAAATCCATAATCGTGTCCGCGCCCCAACGCAGCGACCACACCATTTTTTCGACTTCTTCGGTCAGGCTGGAGGTTACGGCGGAGTTGCCCAAGTTGCCGTTGATTTTGACGCGGAAGTTACGTCCGATAATCATCGGTTCGAGTTCGGGATGGTTGATGTTGGCGGGGATGATCGCGCGTCCGGCGGCGATTTCCCGGCGCACGAATTCGGGCGTGATTTGGTCGGGACGGGTCGGGATGTTCGCGCCGAAACTTTGCCCTGCGTGTTGTTTCAAAAGTTTGGCGTATTCCGGTTTTTGGGACAATTCGTCTAATTTTAAACGTTCGCGTATGGCGACAAATTCCATTTCCGGCGTGATAATGCCTTGGCGCGCGTAGTGGAGCTGGGTTACGTTGCGGCCGGCTTTGGCGCGGCGCGGGCGGGTGATTTGGTTGAAACGCAGATGGGCGGTTTTCGGATCGTGTGCGCGTTCGATGCCGTATTCGCTGGAGAGCTTGGGCAGGATTTCGGTATCGCCGCGTTCGTCCAGCCACGCCGTGCGGATGTGCGGTAAACCTTGTTTCAGGTCGATGTGTGCCGCCGGGTCGCCGTACACGCCGCTGGTGTCGTAGACGGGAATCGGCGGATTGGCTTCCGTACCTTGCGCCGTGTAGGTGTCGTCCTGACGGATTTCGCGCAAAGGCACGCGGATGTCGTCGCGGCTGCCTTGCAGATACACGCGTTCGGAGTTCGGATATTTGAAGCGGATGCCGATGTCTTCGCTCAAGTCGGCAAGTTCGCGCGCTTCGTTGCCGGAAGTTTTGGCGGTTTTTTTTGGTGTAGTCATAAAAAATGCTCCTGTTTTCTCGTTTAGAATAAAGAAACAGGAGCGTTTCGCGTTTTCAGACGGCATTTGAAAACCGATGCCGTCTGAAAGGCAGAATCCGTGAAAACTCCCCACGCAGGTATTATCCCGATCGGGTGTAAAGGGTATTTCTCAGCCGCCTGAACATCAGGCAGCACCCCTGTTTCGATGTTGGGCAAAATTAAAACACGGGCTTGGATTTTTGTAAAGAAAATAATATTTCAAATCAGGCATAAACCGACGGACGGCAAAATTTTATGATTTTTCGCGGAAGTAATGTTTGACAACATAAAAAATCTGCCGTATAGTTTCGTTTTCTGACGCGGGATGGAGCAGCATGGTAGCTCGTCGGGCTCATAACCCGAAGGTCGTAGGTTCGAATCCTGCTCCCGCAACCAAATATCAAACCCCTCGGTTCAATGCCGAGGGGTTTTGTTTTGCCTGTTTCCTGCCACCTCCGTTTTTTGCCGGATTTTCCTTCCTGCCGCAATATCGGAACGGCAGCCCGCCGTCTGTTTGCGGTTGCAAATTCAGGCGGTTTGGCTACAATCTTCCGCATTATGTTCAAGAAAGCCGACTATGCCGACCGTCCGTTTTACCGAATCCGTCAGCAAACACGACCTTGATGCCCTATTCGAGTGGGCAAAGGCAAGTTACGGTGCAAAAAGTTGCTGGAAAACGCTGTATCTGAACGGCCTGCCTTTGGGAAACCTGTCGCCGGAATGGGCGGAGCGCGTTCAGAAAGACTGGGAGGCAGGCTGCTCGGAGTCTTCAGACGGCATTTTCCTGAATGCGGACGGCTGGCCGGATATGGGCGGCCGCTTGCAGCACCTCGCCCGAATATGGAAAGAGGCGGGACTGCTTCACGGCTGGCGCGACGAGTGTTTCGACCTGACCGACGGCGGCGGCAATCCCTTGTTCGCGCTCGAACGCGCCGCTTTCCGTCCGTTCGGACTGCTCAGCCGCGCCGTCCATCTCAACGGTCTGACCGAATCGGACGGCCGATGGCATTTCTGGATAGGCAGGCGCAGTCCGCACAAAGCAGTCGATCCCGGCAAGCTCGACAATACTGCCGCCGGCGGTGTTTCCGGCGGCGAAATGCCGTCTGAAGCCGTGTGCCGCGAAAGCAGCGAAGAAGCCGGTTTGGATAAAACGCTGTTTCCGTTTATCCGCCCGGTATCGCGGCTGCACAGCCTGCGCCCCGTCAGCCGGGGTGTACACAATGAAATCCTGTATGTATTCGATGCCGTCCTGCCCGAAACCTTCCGGCCTGAAAATCAGGATGGCGAAGTGGCGGGTTTTGAAAAGATGGACATTGGCGGCCTGTCGGATGCTATGTTGTCCGGACGCATGATGCACGATGCCCAACTGGTTACGCTGGACGCATTCGACCGTTACGGATTAATCGCCCCGAACCACCCTCTGTCGGGCTGGCTTCGCGGCATCAGGACTTAGGAACCGGTATGCTCAAATTGAACAAAGTCTGCAAACGCTTCGGCAATAAAACCGTCGCCGATGACATCTGCCTGACTGTCGGGCACGGCAAAATACTTGCCGTTTTGGGACAGTCTGGCTGCGGAAAATCCACCCTGCTGAATATGATTGCGGGGATTGTCCGTCCGGACGGCGGCGAAATTCGGCTGAACGGGGAAAACATTACCCGTATGCCGCCCGAAAAACGCCGTATTTCTCTGATGTTTCAAGATTACGCGCTGTTTCCCCATATGAGTGCGCTGGAAAATGCGGCATTCGGTTTGAAAATGCAAAAAATGCCGAAAGCCGACGCCGAACGCCTTGCCATGGCGGCACTTGCCGAAGTCGGGCTGGAAAACGAGGCGCACCGCAAGCCTGAAAAACTTTCCGGAGGCGAGAAGCAACGGTTGGCACTGGCGCGCGCTTTGGTTGTCCGCCCTTCCCTGCTGTTGCTGGACGAATCGTTTTCCAGTTTGGACACGCATTTGCGCGACCGGCTGCGCCGCATGACTGCCGAACGCATCCGCAAGGGCGGCATCCCTGCCGTTTTGGTGACTCATTCGCCCGAAGAAGCCTGTACGACGGCAGACGAAATCGCCGTGATGCATGAAGGGAGAATTCTACAATACGGCACGCCCGAAACATTGGTCAAAACACCGTCCTGCGTGCAGGTCGCCCGACTGATGGGGCTGCCCAATACCGACGATGACCGCCATATTCCGCAACATGCGGTGCGTTTCGACCAAAACGGCATGGAGTGCCGCGTATTATCCCGTACCTGTTTGCCCGAATCGTTCAGCCTATCCGTCCTCCATCCGAAACACGGCATCCTGTGGCTGAACCTCGATATGCCGCACGCCGGTGAAATATCGGGAAACGATACGGTACGCATCCATATCGAAGACAAGGAAATCGTCCGTTTCCGTTGATGCTTCCTTAAAAACAAAATGCCGTCTGAAAAACCTTTCAGACGGCATTTTTTTACCAAAGCAGCTATATTTTTTCTAAGGGCGTTATTTGACTGCAATCTTTTTCTATTGTCAACAATATTTATTTCCGCACTTTGGCTTCGGCTTCCTCCCCTGCCGGCGCGCTGTTCATCTGTTTGATCAGCTTTTCCGCCTTTTCCTCGTCCTCGCAGCGGACGATTTTGGCAATATCGTTTTCGAGCTGTGCGATATTGCTGTTCAGGATGATGTTTTTGACGGGCAGGATGTTGTTGGGATTCATCGAAAAACGGCGCAGCCCCATACCCAATAAAACGCGGGTAAACGCCGTGTCGCCCGCCATTTCGCCGCACACGGACACGTCTTTTTCCATACGGTTGGCGGTACGGATGACGTGTTGCAGCATTTTCAACACGGAAGGATGTCCGGGCTGGTAGAGGTGGCTGACGCTGTCGTCGCTGCGGTCGACGGACAAGATATATTGAATCAGGTCGTTGGTACCGATGGAAATAAAATCGACCAGTTTTAAAATGCTGCCGACGGTCAACGCGGCCGAGGGGATTTCAATCATGCAGCCGACACCGACATCGCCGAAGGCTTCACCGCGCTCGGTAAGCTGCCGCTGGGCAGTATCCAAATGAATCAGGCATTGGCGCACTTCGGACAAGGAGGTAATCATCGGCCACATCATGCGCACGGGACCATGTACCGCCGCACGGAGGATGGCGCGCATCTGGGTGCGGAACATGACCGGTTCGGCAAGGCACAGGCGGATGCCGGTCATGCCCAGTGCGGGGTTGAGGCTGCCGTTGGGGGTGGCGTTTTGACCGAACCAGCGGGGGTTTTTATCCACGCCTAAATCAACGATTCGGATGGTCACGCTTTTGCCTTTCATTTTTTTGACAATCGCGCTGTAAACTTCATACTGTTCGTCTTCAGACGGCATCGTATCGCGGTTCAGGTAAAGAAACTCGCTCCTGAACAACCCGATGCCGTCTGCGCCAAGATTGTGCAGCAATTTGACATCTTCGGCTGATTCTATATTGCCCAAAAGCTCGATACAGACCCCGTCGGCGGTAGCAGCGGCGGTCTTTTTGAGCTTGTTCAACTCGCGTTTGTGGCTGCGGTATTCGCGGGCACGGCGGCGGTATTCGTTCAACACCGACTCATCCGGCGAAATAATCAATACGCCGTTGATACCGTCCACGATGACTGTTTCGCCTTCGGTAATCAGTTTGCGCGCGTTGTGCAGCCCGATGACGGAGGGAATATCCAAACTCCTGCCCAAAATCGCCGTATGACTGGTCGGACCGCCGACATCGGTTACAAAAGCGGCAATCCGCTGCTCCTTGAATAAAACCGTATCGGCAGGCGAAAGGTCGTGCGCAATCAGCACGGTTTCGTCAAACAGGTTGTCGGCAACATTTAAATCGTTGCCCTGCCCAACCAGGTTGTTGTGGATGCGCTGGACGACTTGCAGCATATCCTGCTTGCGTTCGCGCAAATAGGCATCGCCTATGCCGTCAAACTGGGCGGCAAGTTTGTCGCTCTGCTGCTTCAATGCCCATTCGGCGTTGATTTTTTGTTCTTTTAAAATATCGACGGGTTCGCGCGACAAGGTTACATCGGTCAGCAGCATCAGGTGCAGCGAAATAAACGCGCCCAATTCGGTCGGGGCGTTTTCGGGAATCGCGCTGCGCAGCTGTTCCAACTCTTTGCGCGTGGCTTTGATGGCGGCATCGAAACGGGCGGCTTCGGTGTCGATGAGCTCGTCTGAAACGTCGTATTGCGGCACTTCAGCCGTGCCGCGCGTAATCAGGTGGGCTTGTCCGATGGCGATGCCTTTGCCCGCGGCGACACCGTGCAGCACGATACTCATTATTCGCCCTCGCCGAAGTAGTCGTTGATTAAGTCGGTCAATGCCTTCATGGCGGCGGCTTCGTCCAAGCCGTCGGTTTCCAGCTCGATGACGGTGCCTTTGGCGGCGGCGAGCATCATTAAGCCCATGATGCTTTTGCCGTTGACGCGGCTGCCGTTTTTCGTAACCCAGACTTCGCTTTGAAACTGAGACGCGGTTTGGGTGAACTTGCTGGACGCGCGGGCGTGAAGTCCGAGTTTGTTGATGATTTCGATGGATTGTTTGAGCATTTCGATTCCCGTTTTATGTATATCGGCAGCAGACGCCGTTTAAAATGTTTTCTTGTCCTACCGCTCCTTCAGGCGGCATCATGGTTTTTCCGGCACACCAAATCGTCCGGTGCGGACATGATGGCGAAAATGCCTTTTACCGCCGCTTCCCTGACACTCTCGGTGAAGGCGTCAAGGTCTTCCGCCGTCGGCGAATATTGGACGGCCTTAATCATCATCGGCGCATTCAGGCCGGTCAGAATGGCCGATTTGTTTTCGCGTACAAGGCGGCGGGCTGCATTGCAGGGGGTCGCACCGAAAATATCGGTCATAATCAGCACGCCGTCGTTGTCGGGAAATTCCTGAAGCGCGGCAATGGCGTTGTTGATGATATCGTCTTGGCCTTCCGTCGGCTGCACGCCGAGTATGCGGACGTTTTCAGGCAGCCCGCTTGGGAAAAAATGATGTGCCAGCTTGCGGTAGGCTTCGCCTATGGTTTCGTGTGTAACGATTAAAAGCCCTATCATGGTATATATGCGTCCTGTTTATAATTCTTCTGCAACCTGCCGTATAAACGTTATGCCGTCTGAAAAACATTCAGACGGCATGCCTGCCTATTTGCCGTTCAGTGCGTAAATCTCGCCTAGATTGCGCCAGCAGCCTGCCGCATCCATGCCGTAACCGAAAACATAACGGTTCGGCACATCCAGTCCGACATAATCGGCTCGGATAGGCTTGGGTTTGTCGATCAGCTTGTTGGCGAACACCGCCGAACGGCAGCTTGCCGCACCCATTTCCAAAAGTTTGGCTTGAATGGCGGACATCGTATGCCCTTCGTCTAGAATATCGTCCAACACGACCACATGCCTGCCTCGGATTTGTTCCGCATCGGGCATACGTTCCCAGTTGAACACGCCGCCCTCCAGCTTATCGCCGTAACGGGAAACATGAACATAATCAAAATCTAAGGGAAAGCGCAACAGCGGCAACAACTGGCCCGTAAACACCACCGCCCCACCCATCACGGGCAGCAGCAACGGATATCTGCCGCCCAAATCGCGCGTAATCTCATCCGCTACTTTTTGCAGTGCGGCGCGGCATTGCCCTTGGTCGAACAAAAGATCGGCGTTTTCAAGCATCGCCTGTGTTTCAAGGCGTTTGGTTTCTAAATCGGTCATATGTCGGAATCAGTCGGTAAAAGGAAAATTATAAACCAAAGTATCGGATGCCGTCCGAACCGTCCTGCTCAGCGGTCGGTACGCACGCGCACGAAGGTGGCGAATTTCGGCGTACCTTTCTGCGTAAAGCCACGGTAACGGTAGGTAATCAGCGTACCGATTTTAGGTGGGTTGTCGCGGTCTTTGTCTTTGAAGCCGCTGCCAATGCGGAATTCGCCGTGTCGGTTTTTACAGCCGACCGCACCCAGCCGTCCGGCATTGCGCCCTTTGCCTTCATAGTGCCGCGTTACCGTGCATTCGTCGTCGTATTGACTTTTCAGCTTCAATAATTGGCTGCTCCTGCCGCCGCTATAACGGGATTCGGGCTGGCGCAGCATCACGCCTTCGCCTCCCTGCGCTTCGATTTGTTTTAAAAAGTCCATCGCGTGCTGCCGGTCGCGCACTTTGATTTGCGGGATGATGGTAATCGGCGCGTTCGGATGCGTTTTCAGCCATTGCGTTGCGACTGCCAAACGTTGGTAAAGGTTGCCCTGCGCCTTGGGTACGTCGAAAACGTGCAGGCGGATGCCGCGCCAATCTCCGGAAGACGAACGCACGGCGGCGGAAATCTGCTCGAACTGACCGCGTCCGCTGTACAATTCGCCGTCCAAAGGATAAGGCGGAAACTGCGCGGTAAAACCTTTGGGCGGAGCAAACGCATAGCCCTGACGGCTTATCAGGTGCTTTCCGTCCCAATAGGCGCGCACGCCGTCGAGTTTCTCGCTCATCACCCAGCCTGCAATCTCTTGGTCTTTGTATTCCTGCGCCAGCATCAAATCCGCCGCGCCTGCCGATGCAGGGATGAAAACCTCCGTAAAAATCGGTATGATGCCGCCGATTATCTTCTTAATCACCTGATTCCCCCAATATCAAAACAGGCGGCAAACCGCCATAAAACAAACGGCAAACCCGATGCCGTCTGAAAACCGTTTAGGAACACGCCGATGACCCTACGTTACGAAATCCTCCCCGTTACCCCTTTCCGCCAAAACTGCACCCTGATTTGGGACGACGAAAGCGGCGAAGCCGTCCTGACCGATGTCGGCGGCGATGTGCCGTTCCTGCTGCAAGCGTTGGCAAACCGCAAACTTACGCTCACGGCAATCTGGCTGACGCACGGTCATTTCGATCACGCGGGCGGCGTGGTCGAAATGTTGAAAACGCATAAAGTCCCCGTCCTCGGTCCGCACCGCGAAGATGAATTCCTGCTCCAATCGCTGCCGCAAACCACCGCGCAATACGGATTCCCCGTCTCGCCCGCCTTTGCGCCGAACCATTGGCTCGAAGAAGGCGAAACGCTCACGGTCGGACGCTACGCCTTCCAAGTGCTGCATATTCCGGGGCACACGCCGGGACACGTGGTTTTCTATTGTGCCGAAGCGGAGCTGCTGATTGCGGGCGACGTGCTGTTTTACGAAACCATAGGCAGAACCGATTTTCCGCGCGGCAACCACGCCGACTTAATCAATAATATCCGCAACAAATTATTCGCCCTCCCCGAAACCGTGCAAGTTGTCGCCGGACACGGGCGTATGACTTCCATCGGACACGAAAAACGGCACAATCCTTTTTTCTAACCGCTTTCACTACGGTCTTCAGACGGCATCATCTGCACTGATGCCGTCTGAAACACAAAAAACTTAGGCAACCGCCGCCTTGCCGGTGTACCTCGCCGGACAAGGCTTTGGTAAATACTTCAAACAAACCCTGAATCAGAACCGGTACAGTTACGCCGCGCTTTCGGCATTCCCGCTCCGGCTGAAACAATATTTTTCCGCACAAGTCAGACTGCTTCATCTTCTGCCGCGTGTTCCAAAGATTCCGGCAACGCCGTTGTTTCACCGGCACACTCGGTCAAATCTCGTGCAAGCTGCTTGTTTGCCTTTACCCCCAACAGACGCAGCTTCTCGGCGCGTCCGACCAAATTGCCCCGCCCCTCGGCAAGTTGCTTAAATGCCGTCTGAAAACTGCTTTGCGCCTGATCGATGCCTTTGCCGACGCTTTCAAGCGTCTGTACGAAACCGACAAACTTGTCGTACAGCTTGCCGCCTTCGTCCGCAATCGCCAGTGCGTTCTGATTTTGCTGTTCGTTGCGCCAAATATTCGCCACCGTCCGCAAAGTCGCCAGCAGCGTACTGGGGCCGACCAGCATAATCCGTTTGTCGAAACACTCTTGGAACAAGCCCGCGTCATTCTGCAACGCCAACAGGTAGGCCGGTTCGACAGGGATAAACATAAAGACGAAATCCAATGTGTTCACACCTTCCAAATCGGTGTAATCCTTCAGCGACAAGCCTTTCATATGCGCGCGTATGCTGGCAACGTGTGCCGCCAACTCGCGCGCCGCCGTATCCGCATCCGCCGCCTGCGTATAGCGCACATAAGCCGTCAGCGAAACCTTGGAATCAATCACAATCTGTTTGTTGTCCGGCAGGTTGACCAAGACATCCGGCTGCAAACGGCGCGTGCTGCCGTCTTCCTCCTTACGGACAGATGCTGCCTGAACCGTATATTCCCGTCCCTTCTGAAGGCCGGAATTTTCTAAAACCGTTTCCAGAATCATCTCGCCCCAATTGCCCTGAACCTTATTCTGCGTACCGGTCAGCGCGTTGGTCAGGGCCTTTGCCTCGCTGTGCAGCTGCGCATTCAACCCTTGAAGCCGTTTCAATTCGTTTTCCAAAGTCAGCCGCTCGCGCGATTCTTTATCATAGGTTTGCTTGACCAACTCGCCGAAACCGTGGATGCGTTCGTTCAGCGGGTTCAAAACCTGATGGAGCTGCTCTCGGTTCTGCTCAGTAAAACGGCGGCTTTTTTCTTCTAAAATCGTGTTGGCAAGATTTTGAAACTGATCGCTCAAACTCTTGCGCGCCTCGCCCAGCAAGGACAGCTTCTCTTCAGAAGCAAGGCGTTCCTGTTCGATTTGCGTTGTCAAACGTTCGTTTTCAACCGCCAAACCCTGTGCCTTTTCCTGCAAATCGATATGCGACTGCCTCAACCGCTCCGCTTCTGCCTCTTTTTCCTGCAAATGGGCAATCTGTTTTTCGGCTGCGGCAAAACGGTTGCCTACATCGGAAAGGTCGTTTTGCACATCACGGACAGTTTGGCGGCTTTCTTCCAAATCGGTTTCGACTCTTTGGCGGATTTGGCGTTCCAGCGCATATTGGTCGGCAAACGCCTTCCGTTCCTGCCCGAGCTGGGTTGCCAAACGTTCGTTTTCAACCGCCAAACCCTGCGCCTTTTCCTGCAAATCGATATACGACTGCCTCAACCGCACCGATTCCGCCTCTTTTTCCTGCAAATGGGCAATCTGCTTTTCGGCTGCAGAAAAACGGTTGCCCAAAGCATAATTTTCGTCCTGCAAATGCCGGTATTTCTCGTCCAATACCGCCAATTCCGACACGGTTTTGCCGTGCGCCTGTTCGACAAAATCACATCTTGCCGCCTTTTCCGCCAATTGCGCGTTCAATACGGCTAATACACCTTGAAACCGGCTCTTCATCAGTAACCATGTAAACAACACGCCTGACACCAACGCCGCCAAAGGCAGCAAAACAGTCATCAGTTCCATCAATCATCCTAATATTCAAACATTTTTCACACTGGACAAAACAGCCGCTTATTCCGATTCTACCTGTTTGTTCGACATAGCTCCAAAAAATATAGCGGATTGGCTTTAAACCTGTTCGACATCGCCTTACCATGCTGCTTGCGGTTTCAGACCTTTTCCTAATTCAATATCAATCTGCCACAAACCCTGATTAAGTTCCCGATGTCTGACATTTTTAGAATGATGCCGTCTGAAATGTTGCAGCTATGTTCAGACGGCATACGGGTGCTGATTTTCCCAAGGGGCCGAAGCATGCAAAAAGGGCAAACCCTAAAGGATTTGCCCTTTTGTTCCAAACGCTTAGTGTACGTCTTTCCAATATTCTTTTTTCAGGAAATACGCCAAAGGCAGCATAACCGCAAATAGGAAAATCATCACGATATAGCCTATACGTTTGCGTTGCAGTTGTGCAGGCTCGCCCATGTACACAAGATAGTTCACCAAATCGCGTACATATGCGTCGTACTCTTTTTGGATCACTTTGCCGTTCGGCAGACGGCGGCTGTGCAGACCAGTAGATTCCCAATACAGCTTAGGCTTCATCTCGCCGTGTTCGTCTTTTACCATAACCGGCTGACCTTTGGCATCCAACTCAACGGCTTGAACACCTTGTTGTTCCCACAGCGGGTGAGGCATACCGACTTTATCAAATACGGTATTGTTCCAGCCGCTCGGACGCGTAGGATCCTTATAGAATCCGCGCATATAGGCGTAAAGGTAGTCTGCACCTTTGGAACGCGCAATCAACGTCAAATCGGGCGGAGCAGCACCAAACCATTTTGCCGCATCTTTAGGATCCATTGCAGCATGCATCACATCGCCGACATTATCGGTGGTAAACATCAGGTTTTTCTTGATTTCTTCGTCAGTCAAACCGATGTCTTTCAAACGGTTGAAACGCATACCGCTTGCCGAGTGGCAGGACAGGCAATAGTTGGTAAAGATTTGTGCGCCGCGCTGCAAGCTTACTTGGTCGCGCAAATCGATATCGACTTTCTCATAGTGTGCATGACCGCCCGAAGCAAATGCCGCACTCATAGGTACTGCCAGCAATAAGGCAGCAAACCAGTTTTTCAGAGTTTGTTTCATTTTCGCTGCCCTCATCAGATATTGGTTGCAAACAAGTAAGCACCGACAACGGTAATACCGACGTAAACAAAGAACATAATTTTTTGTTTAGTAGTGCTCATGGTTACGCGCTCAGGAACTGGTTTGTTGGTATCCAGTTTGGTATAGAACGGCATACCCAGGAAGAATGCAAAGTAGACGAAAGACAGGATACGAGCAACCAAAGTACGAGTATCAGTTGCTACCATTGCACCCAAAATACCCAAACCGATGAAGGCAATGATGAACAGAACCAACGCAGTTTTGAAGATTGGGCCGCGATAGCGGACAGATTTAACCTCGCCTTTATCCAACCAAGGCAACAAGGCAATCAGTACAACTGCTGCACCCATACCGATTACACCCCATACCTGAGTACCGGCAAAGGAAGGAATCGCACGCAGAATTGCGTAGAACGGAGTGAAGTACCATACCGGCGCAATATGCGGAGGTGTTTTCAGCGCATTTGCTGCATCGAAGTTTGGCGCTTCCAAGAAGTAGCCGCCGCCTTCTGGTGCAAAGAACAACACGGAACAGAAGACAATCAGGAATACAACAACACCCAAGATGTCTTTAACGGTGTAGTAAGGATGGAATGGGATACCATCGCGCGGGATACCGTTTTCGTCTTTGTTTTTCTTGATTTCAACGCCGTCAGGGTTGTTAGAACCCACTTCGTGCAGTGCGATGATGTGCGCCACAACCAAGCCGAGCAATACCAGCGGTACTGCGATAACGTGCAGGGCAAAGAAGCGGTTCAGGGTAACATCGGAAACGTTGAAGTCGCCGCGGATCCAAGTGGACAAATCAGGACCGATAACAGGGATGGCGGAGAACAGGTTAATAATTACCTGCGCACCCCAGAAGGACATTTGACCCCAAGGCAACAGGTAGCCCATAAAGGCTTCCGCCATCAATGCCAAGAAAATCAGAGAACCGAAAATCCACACCAACTCACGGGGTTTTTTGTACGAACCGTAAATCAAACCACGGAACATGTGCAGATAAACGACGATGAAGAAGAAAGATGCGCCGGTGGAGTGCATGTAGCGGATAATCCAACCGCCGGACACGTCGCGCATGATGTACTCTACTGCAGTAAAGGCAGCAGGCAGATGGTAGGCGTTAAGGTTGCCGTCCGGTTTGTAGTTCATAGTCAGGAAAATACCGCTGACGATTTGAATCACAAGGACAAGCAAGGCTAAAGAGCCGAAGTAATACCAGAAGTTGAAGTTCTTTGGTGCGTAGTATTGAGCCAAATGCTCATTCCACATCTTAGACAGGGGGAAACGAGCGTCCATCCAGCCTAACAATGCTTTTGCTTTGCTATTGGTTTGGTTTGCCATAATTATCGTTCCTTATTCTCAGTCTTCACCCACCAAGATGGTAGTATCGCTCAGATATTTGTAAGGCGGTACGACCAAGTTGGTCGGCGCAGGAACACCTTTATACACCCTGCCTGCAATGTCGAATTTCGAACCGTGGCAGGGGCAGAAAAAGCCACCCTTCCAGCCCGCACCCAAATCGGCAGGTGCAATGTCGGGACGGTAGGTCGGAGAACAGCCCAAATGGGTACAGATACCGATGGCAACGAGAATGTTCGGTTTAATCGAACGTGTCTCGTTTTTAGCGTATTCCGGCTGTTGTTTCACATCGGAATTGGGATCAGTAAGTTCGCCGTTCAGGCTTTTCAGGTCTTTAAGCTGTTGATCCGTACGGTTGACCACCCAAATCGGTTTGCCTTGCCACTCAGCAGTCAACATCTGACCTGCTTCGATTTTGCTGACATCCACTTCGACGGCAGCACCGGCGGCCTTAGCTTTTTCCGAAGGGAAAAAACTGGCCACAAACGGCGTTGCCACACCCAATGCTGCCACTCCGCCTGCGCCGCAGGTCGCAAGTGTCAGGAAACGGCGGCGGCCGTTATTGATTTCTTGATTATCCATTATTCAGTCGTCCTAATATTTTGGGAATACCGAGCCATTAAACATTGCAATTTTACCCAGTTTGCAGTGATACTCAAAGCATTATTTAAAATAAGGTAAAGTTTTATGATATTTCTCAATAATCAAGCCGGATTGCCTTCATCAAAATGACACACTTCCAATCCGAACACTCCTACCGCCGCCTCCGCCAATGCCTGTACGCCGTAACGTTCCGTCGCATGATGCCCTGCAGAAACAAAAGCCGTACCCGTTTCATTGGCAAGATGGTATTGGGCTTCAGAGATTTCCCCCGTCAAATATAAATCGACACCTTCGTCTATTGCCGTCTGAAAAAACCCCTGCGCCCCCCCGCTGCACCATGCAACCTTTCTGATTTCACGGTTCAAATCGCCGATAACGACCGGCTTCCTCTGCAAAACTGCTTCAATATGGACAGCCAATGCACCAAGTGTCTTGACTTGTTTCAGGCTTCCTGAGTTAAGCAGGTTTTGTTCGCCAAAACGCCTTTCGACTGTAAAACCGAGTTTTTCAGCGAGTTGGGCGTTATTTCCTAATTCAGGATGCGCATCCAGCGGTAAATGGTAAGCCGCCATATTGATGTCGTGCCGCAACAGTGCGGCAATCCGTTCTTTTTTCCAACCGGTAACGGTCGGCGGTTCGTTTTTCCAAAACATACCGTGATGGACCAGAAGCAAATCTGCCTTCTGCTCCACAGCAAAATCAATCGCTGCCCTGCTTGCAGTTACCGACGTAACGATTTTCCCGATATATTCCCTCCCTTCAACCTGCAAACCGTTGGGGGCGTAATCTTTAAACGATGCCGTCTGCAATGTTTCATTACACCAAGTCAGAAAATCCCTGCGCAATACCATCTTTTTTCCTAATCGCTTTAAACAAGCGGGCATTCTAATCGCAAAATGTCCGGAATTCACATTTTTCCGATTTGCACCCGCATATGAATTATTTTAATATGCGCCTGTTCAATATGCCGTCTGAAACCTCATGGATTCCATCATCGAACTGCGCCACCTCAAGACCCTACTGGCACTTGAAGAAACCGGCAGCGTCTCCCTTGCCGCCAAACGGGTTTTCCTTACCCAATCGGCACTTTCCCACCAAATCCGTATGCTTGAAAACCACTACGGCGCACCGTTGTTCGAACGAAAATCCACGCCTTTACGCTTTACCCCGGTTGGAGAAAGGCTGTTACGCCTCGCTCACGACCTGTTGCCTCAAGTTACCGATGCAGAACGTGATTTGGCACGCATCATAGAAGGAGAGGCAGGAGAATTGCGGATTGCCGTCGAATGCCATACCTGTTTCGACTGGCTCATGCCCGCAATGGGTGAATTCCGCCCGATATGGCCCCAAATCGAACTGGATATCGTATCGGGATTCCAAGCGGACCCTATCGGACTGCTGCTGCAACACCGCGCCGATCTTGCCATTGTTTCCGAAGCAGAAAAACAAAACGGTATTTCTTTCCAACCGCTGTTTGCCTACGAAATGGTCGGCATTTGCGCACCGGACCATCCGCTTGCCGCCAAAAACGTTTGGACGGCGGAAGACTTTATCGGGGAAACCCTGATTACCTATCCCGTTCCCGATGAAATGCTGGATTTACCCAAAAAAATCCTGATTCCGAAAAACATCAACCCGCCACGCCGACACAGCGAACTGACCATCGCCATCATCCAACTGGTTGCCAGCCGAAGGGGAATCGCTGCCCTTCCCTACTGGACCGTTATGCCCTATCTTGAAAAAGGCTATGTCGTTCACCGGCAGATTACCGACGACGGACTGCAAAGCAAACTGTATGCCGCCATCCGCACTGAAGACACAGATAAAAGTTATCTGAACAACTTTTGCCAAATCATACGTGAACGCGGCTTTGCGGACTTGCCCGGATTAAGTGAGTTGGAACCGGTCTGATTTCCCTTGTTCAAACCATACCCGGGCGGTTTTTCTATTTTTTCATGTACTGTTTTTGATTTTTGCCCAATCTGTAATCTTTAGATTACCAATGGAAAACCGCCTGTTACAAATAAAAAACCCTGCGATAAGCAGGGTTTTTTGAATTTCCAACATTAACGTTTGGAGAATTGTTTTGCACGGCGTGCTTTGCGCAGACCCGGTTTTTTACGTTCGACTTCGCGTGCATCGCGGGTAACGAAACCGGCTTGAGACAAGGCGGGTTTCAGCGCGGCATCGAAGTCGATCAGGGCACGGGTAATGCCGTGACGGATAGCACCGGATTGACCGGTTTCACCACCGCCGACAACATTGACTTTGATGTCGAACGATTCTGTGTTTTCAGTCAGAACCAAGGGTTGGCGAACAACCATTCGGCTGGTTTCGCGTGCGAAGAATTCGTCAACGGGGCGGCCGTTTACGATGATTTGACCTGTACCTTTAGTCAGGAATACACGAGCCACTGAACTTTTGCGGCGGCCTGTGCCGTAGTAGTATTTACCGTTCATGTCGCGTCCTTATTTCAATTCCAAAACTTTGGGTTGTTGTGCGGCATGGGCATGTTCTGCACCAGCGTACACTTTCAGTTTTTTAATCATAGCGTAACCCAGTGGACCTTTAGGCAACATGCCTTTTACGGCTTGTTCCAAAGCGCGGCCCGGGAATTGCTCTTGCATTTCGCGGAAAGTGCGTTCGTAGATACCGCCCGGGAAACCGGAGTGACGGAAGTATTTTTTATCTTCGAATTTGGCACCGGTTACACGCAGTTTGTCCGCATTGATAACAATGATGTAATCGCCGGTATCGACGTGGGGGGTGTATTCAGGTTTGTGTTTGCCACGCAAACGGCTGGCGACTTCGGCTGCAACGCGACCCAAGACTTTGTCTTGAGCATCGATGACGAACCATTCGCGCTTCACCTCGTGGGGTTTCGCTGAAAAGGTTTTCATAGTGGAAATCCAGATAGATATAGAAAGTTGTAAATTTTAAAGATGACGGCGCATTTTGTCAATCGCATTACTGCGTTACGACGAGGTTTTCTCATTGCACCATCGGTTGCGGACAGTTTGCATTTCTCTAGGCGTTTTATTCTAAAGGAAAGGCCGCATCTTGCGATGCGGCCTTATATGGGAATCCCCGCGAGAGCCGTTTCGGCCGAATCCGCTTGAACCTTGCTGACAAGGCGGCTGCCTCGGGTAGTTTCGGGTGCGTCCGCAAAAGGACGCTCGCGCCCACTACGGCTCCCGACAACCTTAAGCGAACTTATTGGTTCAAAGGAATATATGCCTTCGCTGACACCGCAGGGAAAAACTGTTATTCCTGCCCCAAGCGGGATAGTGCTTTTTGGCAGGCGTTGTCCATGTCGGTTATTTTACGCGCAAAATCGCCGATTGCCAAATCGCCGTTAAGGGAAATTTTCAACAGGTCATGGACGACATTGAGTGCGGCCATGATGACGATTTTCTCGCTGTCGGCAACTCGTCCGCCTTCTCGGATTGCCTCGGCTTTTCTGTTGAGCATTTCGACTGCCTGCAAAAGTGTGTCTTTTTCTTCTGCCGGCGTGTTGACGGTCAATTGGGCGTGCATGACTTCGATGTGGACTTGTTCGATATTCATCCTCTACTCCTTATCACTGCGTTTCCTGATTTTGGGGAAGCTGTGCAATCAGTGCTTCGATTCTTGCCCTGCTCTGTTCGAGTAGGGTGCGATATCGTGAATTTTCTTCCATCAGGCTGTCAATCTTGTTTTGCAGGTCTTCCTTGAGTTTGCTGACTTGAATGAGCAGGGCTTCGCTGAGTTCGTCAACGGCGGTTTTGTGTTCGTATTCCTGTCGCTCGTGCGCCCGTTTGAGTTCGGCGACGGTTTCTTTGAGGCCGCGGTTTTCGCTGATGAGGGTTTCGAATTTTTGTACCAACGTATAAACGCTGCTTTCGAGTTTTTCGATATTTTGTTTCATAACCTTACCTGTCCGTATGCCGTCTGAAGGCTTCAGACGGCATCTGTTTGTTGTTTATTCGAAACGCGCGCTGCGTTCCATCAGTCTTTCGACAACCTGTTGCGGGGTCATTTCTTTGCGGATGAGTTGCAGCAGGGTTTGGGTAATCGGCATGTCGATTTGGTACTTACAGGCAGTATTAAAGACTTCTTCTATGGTGCTGACCCCTTCTGAAACGTGCCCGATTTCGACAAGCACCTGATGCAGTTCCTTGCCTTCTGCCAAACCCAAGCCGACGCGGCGGTTGCGTGAGAGTGCGCCGGTACAGGTCAAGATGAGGTCGCCGATACCGGCCAGCCCCATCATGGTTTTAGGCTGTGCGCCCATTGCGGAGGCAAGGCGGGTGATTTCGGCCAATCCGCGCGTAACCAATGCGGCGCGGGCGTTGAGTCCGTACTCTAGACCGTCGGACAATCCGGTGGCAATCGCCATAACGTTTTTTACCGCGCCGCCGACTGCCACGCCGATAACGTCGGTACTGCCGTAAAGCCGCATAACCGAAGTGTTGAGCCGTGGGACAAGTTCCTCGACCCATTCTTGGTTTTCGGAAGCGAGGACGACGGCACAAGGCAGTTGTTTGGCGAGTTCCTGTGCAAAACTCGGGCCGGAGAGTACGCCGATTTTTTTATTGTCGGGCAATACTTCTTTCAATACTTGGAAGGTCAGCAGTCCGGTATCCTGCTCGAAGCCTTTGCAGGCAGCGAGGACGGGGAGGTGTCCCGCGCCATACTGTTTGAGCAGTTCCGCACTGCTTCTCAAACCTGCGACAGAAGTAACAATCAACACCAGCCCGCTGTCTTTGAGCGCGTCTGCCAAATCCGCACACACTTCCAGCGTTTCGGGAAAGGGGAAACCGGGAAGCCCGTGTTTGTTTTCACGTTCTTCCTTCATTTGGCGGACTTGATCTGCGTTGCGCGTCCATAGGGATACGCGGTTGCCGTGTTGGGAAAAATGCAGGGCGAGCGCCGTACCCCACGAACCTGCGCCGATAACGGTAATTTTCATTGGTCGTCTTTCAACATATCACTGCCGTTCACTTTAAAACAATCGCTGTTTCTCTGCAAGTGCAGACAGGGAAATGCCGTCTGAAAGGCGTTCAGACGGCATTTTGCCCCGATGTGGCACTATCAACCGGTATTACGCAAACCTTGCGCCACGCCGTTAATGGTCAGGTGAACCATCAGCAGCGCGTGCGGATTGTCGGGTTCTTTACGCAGGCGTTTGAGCATGGCGACTTGCAGGCCGTTGAGGGCATTCAGGTATGGAATCCTCAAGGCGAGCGAACGGGCAAGGCTGCGGTTGTCGCGCAAAAGTTCCTCGGTTTGCAGCAGGTCGAGCAGGGCTTTGCGGCTGCGCCGGTATTCTTCCTTAATCATGCCGAAGATGACGGCGGCTTTTTCCGGCGATTCGCTCAAACCGGCGTAGTTTTCCGCCAAGGTGATGTCGGTTTTCGCCATCACTTGTTCCATATTGGAGAGCATGGCTTGGAAGAATGGGTTGTTTTGAGCGTGTTCGCGCAGGGCGGCGAGCGTTTCTGGTTTGCCTTCGCACAAGGTTTCCACCGCGCTGCCGAAACCGTACCACGCGGGCAGCATGAGGCGGTTTTGCATCCAAGAGAATACCCACGGAATCGCGCGCAAATCCTGTATCCGCGCCAAGGTTTTGCGGCTGGCGGGGCGGCTGCCGAGGTTGAGGGTGGCGATTTCCTGAATCGGGCTGGTTTGCAGGAAGTAGTCGATGAAGTCGGGGTGGGTAATCAGCTCGCGATAGTATTTAAACGATACGTCCGACAAATCCTGCATCAGTTTGGCATCAGGGTCTCTTTTATCCGGCAGGATACTGGCTTCCAAAGTGGCGGCAACCAAGGTTTCGAGGTTGCGCACAGCGTTGCTGGGGTCGGCATATTTGGCGGTAATGACTTCGCCTTGCTCGGTGATGCGGATTTGCCCCGCCACGCTGCCTGCCGGTTGGGCGAGAATGGCTTGGTAAGACGGGCCGCCGCCGCGACCTACGCTGCCGCCGCGACCGTGGAACAAGCGCATGCGGACATCGTATTTTTTGAAGAGTTCGACCAAGCCCAATTCCGCCTGATAGAGGCACCAGGAGCTGGTAACGTAGCCGCCGTCTTTGTTGGAGTCGGAGTAGCCGAGCATAATTTCTTGGATGTTGCCCCGGCTTTCGAGCAGTGCGCCGTACCAGTCGAGGCGGAACATGGTTTCCATCACCGGGCAGGCGTTTTCCAACGCTTCGATGGTTTCAAACAGCGGCACGATGTTGATGCGGCTGTGCGGTTTGCCGTTTTCCACCGCCAACAGGCCGCTTTCTTTCAGCAGCAATGCCAAGGCGAGCAGGTCGCCGGGTTGTTCGCAGTTGGAAATAATGCTTTGTGTTACGGCATCTTCGCCGAATTCGTCTTTGATTTTGCGCGCTTCGTTGAAAATCGCCAGTTCGCGGCGGGTGTGTTCGCTGTATGTGATGAACGGGCTGTACAGAGGGCGTTGGTGGCCCAGTTCGCGCAACAGGGCGGCTTGTTTCTGCTCTTCGGAGAGGCTGTTGTAGTCTTCCAGGCCGGCGTGTTGGAAAAGCTCGGCAACCACATCGGCGTGTTTGCCCGCGTGTTGGCGCAAATCAAGCGGCATCATATGGAAGCCGAACACGGACACGGAACGGATGAGGTCTGCCAGACGGCCTTCGGCAAGCAGGCGGCTGCCGTTGTCGATAAGGGAACGTTGCAATTTTTCCAAATCATCGAGAAATTCTTGTGCCGAAGCATAAGGCTCGAGAAAGCCGAATTTGCAGCCCATGCCCAAACCGAGCGCGCGCGCTTTGCCCATAGCGCGCGCCATGATGTAAGCAATGGCGCGGCGGTAGGGTTCTTCCGTGCGGGCAGTTTCTTCGTCGGGCGATTTGTCGGACAACGCCATCACATCGCCGTTGACTTTGACGCGGCGGATGGAGAGCGGCAGTTCGCGGTAAAGTTTGTCGAGTTCGCCACGGTAAAAACGGAACACGGCATCGGCGTGGCGGCGGAAGGCAAAGCGCAGGGTTTCGGCAGAAACAAACGGATTGCCGTCGCGGTCGCCGCCGATCCAGCCGCCGATTTTGAGGATGTCCGGAACGCGGACATCGGGATAGGCCGTCTGAAAGTCGTGTTCCATCTTGCGGTAGAGCTTGGGCAGGGCTTCAAAAAAGCTCATCGGGAAGATGGACACGCCGTTGTTGATTTCGTCGTTGACGCTGAGTTTGTGGCGGCGCGTTTCGCTGGTCTGCCACAAGCCCAAAAGCACGGTGTCGATTTCGCGGCGCAGCCGTGCCAGCGCGTCGGCATTGGTGCAGCGTTCGCGTTGCGGCAGCAGCGCGCGGATGCGGCGGTTGAAATTCAAAACGGTTTGGCGTTGCACTTCGGTCGGGTGCGCGGTCAAAACGGCGGTAACGGACGTATTGTCCAACTGCCGCTGCACCGATTTACCGTCGGCTTTCCCCGCTTTGAGCCTGCGGACGGTTTCCGTCAGGCTGCCTTCTGCTGCGTTGTGGCCGGCATCTTCGTGGATTTGGCGGCGGCGTTCGTGGTGCACGTCTTCGGCGATGTTCAAAATCTGGGCGAACAGCCCGCAGGCAAGCGTCAGATCGTAGGTCTGCCGTTCGTCCAATTGCGGCAATACTTTTTCAATCAATGCCGCGCTGTCGTCGGAAGTGGACAAGAGTTTGACCGTTTCGACAACCAACGGCGAGGCTTCTTCGTGCAGGAGGTTGAACAGGGATTGTTTCAGAAATTCCGCGTCCGCCGCCAAAGCCGCGTCCTTCGGATTGTTCAGAATATGCAGTTGCATGATTTTTCTCTCATTGCCGTAAATACTGTAAATGTACCTCAAATGCCGCATCCGTGCCAAACCGTTCACACTTTAACCGCCCGTGTCCCGAAATGCCGTCTGAAGTTGAACGCCGCCCGACGGCAGCGTTACAATCGCCCGCAACTGTTTTTTCCGAACATCATCATGACCACGACCGAACACGACAACGACGATGAACTCCTGCTGCGGTACAGCCGCCACATCCTCTTGGACGAAATCGGCATCGAAGGGCAGCAGAAACTTTCCGCCGCGCATATTTTGGTCGTCGGCTGCGGCGGTTTGGGTGCCGCCGCCCTGCCCTACCTTGCCGCTTCCGGCATCGGCACGCTGACCATAGCCGATTCCGACACGGTCGAACTGCACAACCTGCAACGTCAGGTTGCATTTGACGAGGGCGATGTCGGCAAGCCCAAAGCCGAAGCCTTGGCAGACCGCCTGAAACGCATCAACCATACCGTCAACGTCCGCGCCGTCAACGAAAAACTCGACGGCTGCCGCCTGACCGGTTTGGTTCAAGCCGCCGACATCGTTTTAGACTGCTGCGACAACTACGCCACGCGGCAAGCCGTCAACCGTGCCTGCGTGCAAACGAAAACACCGCTGGTTTCAGGGGCGGCGGTACGCTTTGAAGGGCAACTTGCCGTGTACCGTCCCGACTTGCCCGACTCGCCGTGTTACGCCTGCCTGTTTGACGGCGGATCGGCTTCAGACGGCATCTGTTCCCTCTTCGGCGTGTTCTCGCCGCTGGTCGGCATCATCGGCAGTACCCAAGCGGCGGAAGCTCTGAAAATCCTGCTGGATGCGGGCGAACCGTCGCACGGCAGGCTGGCGGTTTACCGTGCCTTGGAAGGGGGCTGGCAATATTTCGACCTGCCGCGCAACCCCGAATGCCCGGTTTGCGGCGCGGAACGGTAAAACCCTGCCGCCGTTTCAGACGGTATCCAAACGGATGCGGAGGAACGGTTTTAAAAATTTACATTTCTTTGCAAAAAAAAAAAAAAAAAAAAAAAAAAATT